>JAQGOX010000940.1 GCA_028293365.1 Verrucomicrobiales bacterium
CAGGGAAGGAAAGCTCTCGGATTCAGAGATTCGTGAACGGGTCTCGGAAACACTTGCACTGGTCGATCTTTCAGGCATTGAGGAAATAAAGCCCTCGGAATTGTCGGGCGGAATGCGCAAACGGGTCGGTCTCGCGCGCGCGATAGTTTATAAGCCCGAGATTCTGTTATACGATGAACCGACCACAGGCCTGGATCCGGTGGTTTCGGACAGCATCGACCAGTTAATATTGCGGGTTTGTCAGCAACTCAAAGTAACTTCGGTGGTGGTGACCCATGACACACGAAGCATGAGACGGGTCGGCCAACGGATTTTGATGCTGGTAAATGGTCGCATTTATGCGGATGGATCGCCGGAGCAGATTTTTAATTCCCCTGATCCGGTGGTTCATCGGTTTGTCAACGGGATCTCGGATCCAAAGGAGCACATTTTTTAATATGGAAACATCCTTATGAGTAAGCCACGTCTCGAATTGAAAGTGGGGCTATTTGTGACGATCAGCCTGATTGCGCTTGCGTTGATTGTAATGAGGTTCAGCAAAGGAGCGGGAATGTTCACATCGACCTATAAAATCAAATTAAGGACGGAGAATGTGGGCGGAGTTATACCGGGTGTGGCTGTGTTGATGGCTGGAGTTCCGATTGGAAATGTCCTAACAACCGATCTGGAAAAGGGAGGACATACAGTACAAATGGAAGTGAAGATCAAAAGCAAATTTGAGATTCATGGCGATGCGGTTTTTTCAATCAAACAATCTGGTCTTTTAGGTGATCGTTTCATTTCGGTCGTTCCGGGCAAGAACGAGGCGCCGATTCTAACGAACAACCAGGTTGTGAATTGCGAAGAACCATTTGATTTGCAGGAAGTCGCGCGATCAACCGCAGGTCTGATGCGTCGAGTGGATCAAACGGCTCAACAATTGAATTCCGCGGTTGCTCGTCTGGATACAACGCTCCTTTCGGGCGAAACTTTAACGAATATTACCACAAGCGTAGCTAATTTTCGATTGCTTTCCGAGCGCACCCTGGGGGTTGTGAGCAACGTTGACAATGTGATTAAAGGCAATAGTGCCGGGCTCAGCCTTGCAGTGACTAATTTTGGCACTTTTTCGGCACAATTGAACAAGGTTGCGCGAGAACTCGAAGAAACAGTGGTCAGCAATCGCACCGAACTAACGGCAGCGATCAAAAATATTGAGAATGCCACGATGAAAGCTGATCAGTTGTTGGCAGAAGTTCAGTCCGGGCATGGGGTTGCCGGCACGCTGATTAAAAATGAGAAACTATCGCAGGACGTAGCGAATACTCTCAGTAATCTGAGTGTTTTTAGCAGTAATCTGAATCAACAAGGACTTTGGGGGGTTATTCGCAAGCCGAAACACAAAAAATGAACTCAAACGCGCAAGCGGGCTCACGGCTTCAATTGCAGCGTTGAGATCACTTTGTCACATCCATCGGTCGCTAAAGCCAAATCCATCGCCTTCTTAATGTCTTCGTGCGTTTGAACGTGACCGGACAGGGTGACAACTCCGTCTGTGGTGCTGACAGAAATGCTTAAGGCCGATAGCGAACGATCCGCAACCAACTTGCCTTTGATTGCGGCGGTGACCCGGGCGTCTGCAGTTGCATCCGCGACCTTATTGCCAAGTTTCTGTGCCTTCTCGCGCACCACCTGGCCGGTCTTCGAAAGTTCTTCGCGAAGGTCGTCTGTGTTGAAATTCAGATCGTGAAGTTTGTCCTTAACGGCATCGCGGGCTTCGCTTGCCCCGTGTGAAACGCTTTGGCCGGCGTCTCGGATTTGATCTCTCCCAGTCTGGCCACCAAAATACCAATAGCCTGCAATACCAAGTGCCAAAATTAAGATGACTCCAGCGAGAAAGCGCATTGGTTGATTCTATGCTTGAATGGAGCAATTGGCAACCGGTCGACCTTGGCTGCCGGTTTTCGAGAGAAAAAGCATTTCGAAGGATTCGGCGCTAGTGAGCGTGTATCTGAGTGAGATGAAAATGAATAACTTTACGACAGCAAAGCAAATCCTGTTTTTTCTGGCCCTGGCGAGCGTTCAGTTTTTCTCGCTGTCGACATCTGCACAAACCGCGGCACCCGCTGGGGCAAACGCCGTTGGTGCTGGGAATGAGGAATTGTCGCGTTTCGACCTCGATTTCAAAGGGGGTTCCCCGCAGCAATTGATCGCTTCGATTGAAAGCGCAGGCCTCATCGTCAACGTAATCATTCCGACTGGAGCAAACGTAGGCGTGATGATCCCTCCCTTGAAAATGCGAAATGTGACCGTTCCGCAGCTCTTTCAGGCTCTGGAAGTCGCGAGCCAAAATTCGCTCTCTGTAAATTCACAACGATTCCCTGGAACGGGTAACCCCTATAGGATGGATCCAAGAATGCTGGAACGTTATTTTGGGATAAAAGTTAGCACCAACGGGTCGGCGGGCGGAAGTGCGGGGATATTTAACGGCGGACCTGGAACTGTCGCGCCAACGGGCGGACATTATGGATTCCGCACCGAGGGGACACCAGTCAATGATTCCATCTGGTATTTCTTTCAGGAAAGTCCTGATGCCCCTCACGAACAACGCATTTGCCGCTATTTTCAATTGGAATCGTATCTCTCAAAATATACAATCGATGATATCACTACAGCCGTTGAAACCGGATGGAAAATGCTTGGGATTAAAAATGCTGCCCAACTGAACTTTCACAGTGAAACGAAGCTGCTTATAGCGGTAGGGGAATCACAAGGCATGAATATGATTGAGGAAGTGCTGGCTCAATTGGACAAAGGGTTAAACCGAACCAATCGACTTGAGAGTGTACCGGCGTCTGTTAGTCCCACGGAGGCAGGAGATCGCAACCCGGTCAAAACAGGAGTGAAGCCATAAGCATGTTAAAACGCGAGCTCACCGACGCTTTGTCCTGGCGAATAAAAACCACTGCTGCCCTCTCGCGAGCGTTCTCTGTGCCCGCACCGGGAACGTTCACCGCCGAGCTGACCGGTGCGATGAAACGAAAAGATGAGGAGGCATATCGGCAGTTCTTCGAATTGTACTTTGAACGGCTTCTACGCTATTTAATTGTTTGTACCCATGGTGATGAGGATATTGCGCGGGAAGCATTACAACTGACGCTTATTCGGATCGTGCGACATATCAAACCGGTTCAATCAGAAGAACAACTTTGGAGCTGGCTGACTGTATTGGCGCACAGCGCTCTCGTGGATGAAAAGCGGAAACGGCGAAGACAGAATGAAATTTTAGACAGGATTTTCCGACGCGAATTAACGGAGCAGGCACCGTCGATGGAAACTGAAGCCAGCCTTATTCCCGCCCTCACCTATAGCCTTGCTGAACTCGAGACTGAGGAACGCCAACTCATTGAAGCAAAATATTTCAATGCGCTTTCGGTGCGCCAATTGGCGATCGGCACTTCCGAAAAAGCCATTGAGTCCCGGCTCGGTCGAATTCGACGAAAACTCAAACTTGCTATTTTGAATCGTTTAAAACGTGAAGATTAAATCAGAAGAGGATGAGTTGTTGCAGGACGTTCTTGGCGATAATGGCGAGTTTCGCGAGGCATTGTTTGATCGAACGATTCGATCGGTTCGTCGACAAAAGCAAATCCGCCGAGCTGTCCTGGCGGCAAGCCTTTTTGTTCTTCTAGCAATTGAAGCGTTTTTTTTATCTTCCGATCCTGTCTTTGAACCGGCGGCGCCTCTGAATGTCGGCCGTCCGCAAAAGGCTTACTCTCTTATTCATTCGAAGGTTCTTGGAAATCGTGAACTGGTTCGCACAATCCAGGGAAAAACCTCTATGATCGGGTCGACATCCAATCATGTTGAACTCGTGGAAACTGCTCTCGAAAATCGGCTGGTCCGTGAGATTAATGAAGCCGAGATGCTAAGTTTATTCTCAGGGCACACCGTGGGAATTATCCACGTTGGCCAAAATCAGCCGGTTTTGGTTCTCGGCGTTGCCGGTTCTAAAGGATTTCCGGTTCAATAATAGAATTACGTATCGAATCCGAATTTATCGGCAAAGGAAATCAAGGAGCAGGCCGGCGGCACTTGAAAAGGGTCGGGCGAATGTCTTTCGAAAACTTCACGCGCGCAAAACCATTGTTGTCGGTGACCAGCCAAATGAAATCCTTATCTACCGCGAGACCTTCCATCGTGCCGGTTGGAAAGAGCTTCCGGTACGCTGTTTCGGGTGCATCTTCGATAGACCCAAACGTATACTCACCCAGGACCGCGTGACTCGAAGGCTCGACCTCCAGCACCACTTTATGATGCCGGAGGAGCACGTAGAGATGACCATCGAACCAGCTTAAGTCTGAATAGTGGATGTCGCCCAATGCCGCTGTGGAGGGACGCGGCATGAAATCGTCGATCACTTTCAACGTTTTTTGATCCACGACGATGATGCGTCCGGACTGACGTTCGTTCGCGACGTAAATTCGCCCTTCGCCGACAGCGACGCCTTCAAAAGAGGCATTGCGATCCGTCGGATGAAAATATTTTTGCACAGGGGTCCAATCGATAT
>JAQGOX010000949.1 GCA_028293365.1 Verrucomicrobiales bacterium
AAAAACTGCCACGCTCGGTTCAGTCCGAAAACCGACCGACACCTTTCTCATATCGGATCTTTCGCATTGGCTGAACCACCCGGCGATTACTTATCTTGCCTACACCGACGTCGGCTACAAGCACGGCGGGAAACTCAATCAGAGCAATGGCAAAGCAAATATTGTGTTCATGGATGCTCATGTCGAAGCTCGTTCGGCCAAACAGACCAATGGCATTTTGATGGAATTTAAGAAGTAGGTCGGAAAATTGTGAACTGAATGTGAATGCAGTCCGCCAGCGCAAAATCGGCCGTTTGTTGTTCGCCTTATTTTGCCTCTTATTTACCACGATATCTTACGTATTCAGCATTGGACCTGTGACCCGACTGGAGGCAAATCCGAAAATGCCGGAACCGGTTCACAACGCGATCACGAAGATTTACAGTCCGCTGTTTCGAGGCGCGGATTTCTGTGGTCTCCAGGGCCCGCTGCAAAGTTACATTTTCCTCTGGATGCCAGATAAATCATTGACCACTCCGCAAAGCGGTTTTTCGAGACAAGTTCCTAAATAATTTTTTCCAATATGTTCAATCGACCGTTCCGCGGAATTTCGCGGGTTCTGAAACACCAAATAATTTTGATGGTGTTCTTGTTTGCAGGAGCGGGGGTCAATCGGTCGGAATCATTGCCCGATTTCGACTTCACCCAAAGAACTGAAGCGCTTCAGTGGGGCGAGCCGCACGATTCAAAGATTCTTGCCCCAACGCCCGAAGGGTTGCCTCTCAGTATCACCGGCGAAGATCCCTATTTGTTTGGGCCGCTGCGGGACTATCCCGAAGGACAACGGCTTTGGGCGCAGATTCGGATCAAATCGGATCAAGGAGGAAAAGCTCAACTGTTTTATTTCACAACCGGAGCGACTGAGGAGAAGTCGGTGCATTTTCCCGTGAAGGCGGGTAGCTGGACGGAAGTTCGAGTGCCCGTTCCGGCGCTGGGTGGTAACACTCGCCTGAGATTAGATCCTCCCGGAAACTCCGGCACTTGCACGCTTGGAAGGATTAGCTTCGAGGCACGACCGACTATTTCTGAGCCGGTTTGGGTGAAGCCCGTCATCCCTGTTGTGACGCCCGAAGCTCTGCGGATAACTTCCGGGGAGCTATCGCTGGTGCATGGCGCGCATTTAGGGGCATTCGAAGTGAAGGTGCGGGGTCGGACTATCGCCACCGGTAATACGCGAAGTATGGTCGGTTATTTATCCGGCACGAATAGCCAGTGGTTAACGCTGACCAATCGGTCGACGGTGCAAAGGTCTGGCGGCGGAATTCAGGTTCAGACTGAGGCAGTGGATTCGGGCGGGGCGCACTGGAGTTTTGCACAGGTTTTTACGCGAGCGACGATCTCGAATGGCGTTGATGTGGTGAGCCGGGTGACGGTCGATCAGGATCGCTCCGTCATTTTCCTGCCGCTTTTAACGCTTTTACCCGGGTTTGGATCTTTCGGTACAAACAAGTCTCAGGCGCTTTTTGCTGGAGTCGAATATCTCGAAAACGAACCAAGCAGTTCCGAAGCGGACGTAACTGGTGCGGGATCACGGCGCCAGGTCCCGGATTCGATGAAAGTGACTTTTCCGCTGATGGTTCTTGCGGCAGAGGGCAACTACGTCGGCTTGATTTGGGAAAAGAATGCACAAATTGCTGCGCTCCATGATTCACCCGATCGACTTTTCAATTCGGGCGGCCATCTGATGAGTTTGATTTTTCCAGGTTCAAATCCTTCAATGCGCGAAGATGGAAGTGTTCTTCCCTATGGAGGCGAAAAGCTATTCGCCCGCCAGTCATTAATTCTTCGAGCTACTATCATCGGTGGGGTGGGGACTACGGTAGTTCCAGCAGTGCAACAATACCTTGCACGCCGTCCGTTGGCTCCCGTCCAGCAGACTGGATATTCCGCAAGTGATTACTTCGCACTTGAGGCACATGGATGGCTCGATTCGGACATTCGCGACGGCGCCAAATTCCGGCATGCGGTCGGCTCTAATTTTCAAAGTGCGCCGGCAGCCGACGCGGCGTTATACACCGATTGGTTGGCGACCAAAATCACGGACACGGAACTCAAGACGAATCTGGCGAAGCTTTCGCAGGATGCTTTGGCGCTGGTGCCCTCCGCGCACTACAACGCTTCTGGCATTGCACATATTCGATTTCCTGCGGAATCGCTGGTGTTCGGCGCAGTTGCTGAAAATGCAGCGTGGTCGCTCGCGCAGGGGCGCGGCCAGTTAAACGCGTTCAAATCGGATGGGGCGATCTCTTACCAACCTCCAGCTAGCGGAAATGATCTGAGTCGTACTCACTGGTCGAAAGAGGCGAACGGATTAACCGCTACTCATATTGCCGCAGTGCTGGAGGCCGCGGCGTTTTCGGGCGATAAGCTATTAATAAACGATGGTATTCGCCTTTTGCGCTCGTTGAGCAAATTCCGGGATTCTGTTCCGCGGGGTGCGCAAACCTGGGAGGTGCCTTTGCATACGCCGGATATTCTGGCGAGCGCCTATTTGGTGCGTGCCTATACTCTTGGTTACGAACTGACGGGTGAGCCCGAACTCCTCGAAGAAGCGCGTTATTGGGCGTGGACCGGCGTTCCCTTTGTTTACCTGGCGGCACCGAGCGCTCAGCCGGTCGGGCTCTATGCGACGACTCCCGTTTTCGGCGCGACTCAATTTGTCGCACCGAACTGGATTGGTTTGCCGGTCCAATGGTGCGGCTTGGTCTATGGCAATGCGGTCCGGCGCTTCGCCCGTCATGATCCGAGCGGACCGTGGGTGCGTTTGGCCAACGGCATTGCTGCCTCTGGCGTGCAGCAAACGCACCCGGCGTCTGAACCGCATTATCAAGGATTGCTGCCGGATAGCTTCGATCTTGCCTCACAAATGCGCAATCCGGTCCCGATCAATCCCGGAACGTTGCTCCCGGAAGCGATTCAGATGTTTGGCGAAGATCCACCTTACGATTTTTATGCGTTTCGTCGGAATGGATTGCTTGTTCACGCACCGGGACCGATTCGTGATGCGCGCGAAAGCAAAGACTCGGTTAAATTCAGCGTCCGCAGTTGGTCAACTAAGCCGTGGTACGTCCTGATCAACGGATGCGGTAAAAAGCCCTCCGTGCTGGTCAATGACCTCAAGATTAACCTGGAAACGCCGCATCAATTTCAGGAAAAGGAAGGGCGTTTAATTCTTCAATTGGACCGGCCTTCGACAATTGAAATCCGCGATGCGAATTAAACTCCGCCCGCCCATTTGGGCTGGTGCTTCAGGTGGAAAAGCATCTCCCCGGCTTTGGGAACGTAGAGAATGCCTTCCTCCTCGCGATTCGCGAAATCGGCGGGATTGATCGTGGCCGGATCGCGATAACCCAGGTTTATTTGGCGGCAGGTCGCCTCCGAAATCCCGGTTGCCAGTGTTACACGAACGCGTGGCGTTTCGACCCCATTTTCATAGGTGCCAATGCCGTACACATGCGCTGAGTGCGCGATCACACCCCAGGGATAGTGTTTGAACTTGTCCCATTGTTTCAAAAAGTAATCGCGGCAATGGTAACCGATTTCGAGAAGAACTTTACCGTGCGCAACACAGACCTCCTTGATGTGCGGCGCGTAAATTATCAACTCGCCGCCATCGGCTACCACGGGTTCGAGCTTGTACATGCATTTGCCCCCTGTCCAAAGTTCGTCATACATGGCCGGTGCACAGGACAACACGGTCTTGAAGGGGTGATCCTTATACGTCGTGTGCAGTTTTTTGGAGAGCTCGCTTGCTTCATCCCACGCAACTTCAGGAGTTCCCGCGAAGAGCCCGGCGAGCTCCTTCTGGGCGACAACCATGCAGAAGCAAAGCTTTGGCACAGTGACCATTGCGCCAGCGCGGTCCACGACACGCCGCACGGGAGTCCATTTATTTCCGATGATCATCGGATTCGTGACGACCGCGCCGAGCCAGTGGAAAAAATTCAAAATTTCAGGGCCACCCACTCCTGGAAATAAATATTTGTTGCCGCCCGAAAACCCAACCACTTCATGTGGAAAAACAGGGCCAACAATGATGATCTGATCGTAGTTATAGATCAGCCGATTCACCGCGACGGGCACGTCCATCTCGAACAGGTCGCCGGAAAGTTTGCGGATTTCCTGGGCTGGAATGGTTCCGATCGTCTTCAGTGCCGCGGGATCGTTCCAGGCATGATTAAAAAAGCGCACTCCGCCATACTTGGAAGTGCGTTCGGCCCCGGTAATATCAAGTCGCTCACAAATCGCCGCCTCGCTCATTGGTTGATGCGTGCCCAGCGCGACCAAAATATCGAACTCCGCGGTGGCCTCGCCGATCTGTTTGTGGAGAGTTTTAAATAAGAGTCCGACCGGTGCGGTGCGCGTCGCG
>JAQGOX010000500.1 GCA_028293365.1 Verrucomicrobiales bacterium
ATAGCTACGGCGGACAGGTCGGAGGACTCAGGAAGCAGGGGAAAAACCGAGGAAAAAAGGGTATTTGCCCACGAAAGAGGGACCAAATTTCACGAAAAAGGTGGGGAGGCTGCGATCGGCTATTAAGCGCTTTTACTTGAACAGAGTTTCCCGCAAGTTTGTGAATCTCCCCCACACGCCCTCAACGGCGCGGGTCAGACGACCCTTTATGCACCAAAGGACGCCATGGGACCCACACCATATCTTTAGATTGTTAAACGCCGTTCTCGCGGTGATACGAATTCAAATCCGCCGCTTTGCTTGTTTCTGTGTTTAAACTGACTTTTCAGACTGATTCTTAGCAAATAAAGCGCGGAGCGCAGACATCAGCGCCCTAAAATGGGACACTACTGGAAGCAGTCGCGCTTTAGTAGTCATAATAAGTAATTTGGCACGCCGTGAGCCTTAGACGGATTGGGCAGGACCGAGTAAGTGTTTACGGAGATGAGCCCACAATAACGGGCAATCTTAATTCCAGGCCTGGTCATTTTCCGTCCCGGAGGCTCGTTTACCTTCATACGTTTGCATCGCTGGGGCTCCCCAGGCTGACGGGGATACTTCAATTAACTCCATGGTAGGGATGGTACCCCTTTTGCTAGCTGCTGCTGATAATGCAGAAGGCTAGAAAAAATGGGCTTGGATCCGGACAATTTTGCCTCGTTTCCGAGGACGTGGAAGCTCCTGCCTGGAATTCAATGAGCGAAGGGCTATGCATTCGGGTGGCGAGGACGTGAAATTGCCACGCGCGATCAAGTCAGACCGTTTCAGCTCCATCGACAAAACTGTATTTTGCTTTATAAAGTATTATCCTTAGCGGCAATCGGATTAGCAGCCTCCGCCCTGGCAACGGTCCCGGAGAATCATCTCAGGTTTAATCGGGACATCCGCCCCATCCTCTCGGACCATTGCTTTAGTTGCCATGGTCCAGACAATGGCAGCCGCAAAGCGAATCTGCGCCTGGATGTTAGGGATAAGGGTGCAAAAAGCGAAGTATTCGATCCGAGTTTAGAAAAAGACGGTTTGTTGAAACGCATCTTCAGCAGTGATTCCGAGGAAGTGATGCCTCCTCCCAATTCGAACAAACCGCTGACGAAGACACAGAAGGAGATGCTTCGCCGTTGGGTCCAGGAAGGCGCGAGTTACGAGCCGCATTGGGCCTATATTCGCCCAGTCAAATCGGAACCTCCATATGGAGCCAGCCGACGCGAGATCGGTAATCCAATCGACGCGTTCATCCTCAATGGGCTTGAAAAGCTCTATCTTCTTCCATCCCCAGAAGCGGATCGAAGGACCCTGCTCCGGCGTGTGAGCCTTGATCTGACCGGCTTGCCTCCCAGCCTGGAAGAACTTTCCAATTTCCTTTCCGATACCAACAGCGGCGCTTATGAACGAGAGGTCGACCGCCTGCTCGCCTCGCAGCATTACGGTGAGCGAATGGCTGTCCCGTGGTTGGACGCCGTCAGATTCAGCGACACCGTAGGTTATTTTGGGGATGAAGATCAGAATATTTTTCCCTACCGGGATTACGTGATCGATTCATTCAACCAAAACAAGTCCTTTGACGAATTCACAATCGAACAATTGGCAGGCGATCTTCTGCCGAATCCGACCAGTACGCAGATTATCGCCACTGGATTCAACCGATTGGGGATGATGACTCGAGAAGGAGGGGCACAGCCGAAAGAGTATCTAGCGAAGTATGCCGCGGATCGTGTCCGGACGGTTTCCCTCGCCTGGATGGGATCGACCATGGGCTGCGCGGAATGTCATGACCACAAATATGATCCTTTCAGCACGCGCGATTTTTACCAGATGGAGGCGTTTTTCTCGGATATAACGCAATGGGGAGTGTACGGGGACTTCAGTTACGCGCCCAATCCGGAACTGAAGGGATACAGCACGCATCACCCGTTCCCACCCGAAGCCGTAGTGGATAACACTTATCTGCACCGGCGGAGAGAACGCGATTTCAATCGGCTGATCCAAATCGCGCACGATAACCTGACTGCGATACCTCGCTGTGCGAAAAGAGGGTTGAAATTCGAAGAGTGGCTTTCAGAATCCACGACATTTGTCGCTGAGCATCGGAATGGATGGGCTCATCCAGGACTTACAATCCTGGCCAAAAACGGGGATTCGCATGATCGGAATGCGACGATCATTCTCGGAAGAGGCGTATTGTTCGGAGAAAAGCGTTCCGATGGAATGCGAATCGCACTGAATCCGAGAACACGACACGTCGCATCGATTCGGATGCAACTCGCGCCTCTTCCAGAGTTGGATGGGAGAAGTCTTCTCAACAAGGCAGACGACACTGACATCCGTGTGCGAGCGGTCGTTCGAAAGGCTGATGGCAAGGAATCGAGGTTCACATTCTATCATGCCGATGCCGACTGCAAGCAGGCGCGGTATGTTCACGGAGTTGAAGCGATAGGAATCAGGGATGGGTGGGTCACTGGAAAGGACAGCGCCACCAAATTGCAAACGTCCATATGGTCGCTCGATCCACCACTGACCCTGGCAGATGACGAACAGATCGTGCTCGATGTTCGTGGCGACAATCTTGGCTTCTTATTATTTTCGGTATCGCCATTCGCTTTCAGAGACCCGCTGAATGTGTCTTGCGGCCCCTCTTTCGCAAAGAGACTCAAGACAATGGAATGTTCGAAGAGCAAAGCGGGTGGGCCGTTAGCGGAAACGTTTTTGCTCAGCACTGGCGACTCTGACGACTCCTTTTCGCAGTATAAGGGTGTCTTTCAGGATTATCTCAAATGCAGGGACGGAAGATTCCCCACGATGATTGTGATTCCTCGCGAGGCGCGGACGACCAGAATCTTGCCTCGCGGCAACTGGCAGGATGAAAGCGGCGAGGTGGTCAAAGCGATGACGCCGCATTTCCTGCCCCAGATTTCTGGAAGTGGAGACCGCCGGTTGACCCGGCTCGACCTGGCCCGCTGGCTCGTTTCACCCGAGAACCCATTGACCGCTCGCACGATCGTGAACCGGATATGGAAACAATTCTTCGGGAATGGGCTCTGCGCAACACTGGATGACTTGGGTGTCCAGGGCGAGATTCCCTCTCACCCCGAGTTGCTTGACTGGCTGGCGGTCGATTTTCAGGAGAATGGCTGGAACGTGAAGCGACTCGTGAAGATGATAGTGATGTCCTCGACCTACCGCCAGAATTCGAATCTGAGGTCCGAGTTGACGGAGAGTGATCCGCATAACCGTTTTCTCAGTTCTCAGAATCCGCGGCGACTGTCCGCGGAATTCGTGCGAGACAATGCTCTCGCGATCGCCGGATTGCTTGCACCCGACATCGGAGGGCCGAGCGTCTATCCTTATCAACCCTCTGGATATTACGCTGACCTGGAATTTCGGACGCACTCCTATTACCCTGCAAGTGACGAGCGTCAATACCGGCGTGGAATTTATTCTCATTGGCAACGGACTTTCCTGCATCCAATGCTCGCGAGCTTCGACGCTCCCAGCCGCGAAGAATGCACCGCAAACCGGATAGTTTCAAACACACCCCAACAAGCGCTGACCCTTCTGAACGATCCTTCCTTTGTGGAAGCTGCGCGGGTCTTCGCAGAGCGGCTCCTGGACGCGCCCGTGGAATCCGATGACGAAAAGATTCGGCTGGCCTTCGAAACCGCACTGGCGCGGCCTCCCCAACGGGAGGAGCTCGAATCACTCCTCGGTTTCCTTTCCAAGCAACGTGACCACTGGAAAACCGATCCAGCCAGCGCTAAAAAGCTGACCCGCATCGGGAATCAGCAGGCCAGTGCGACGCGTGAAGTTTCTGAACTGGCGGCTTGGACCAGTTTCTGTCGAGTTCTCCTTAATCTCCATGAAACCATCACACGTTACTGATATCCACTCATGAAACCTTCAAGCTTTAGGACGGATCGCCGCACATTCTTAAGTCTGGCGGCTTATGGTTTGGGTGGCATGGCGCTGGCTTCGCTCTTTAATGACGAGGCTTTTGGTTCGACAAATAAAATTGCGCACGGCTCCGGTATTATCGATCCGCCGCATTGTCCGGTGCGCGCCAAACGGGTGATCCACCTCTGCATGGCAGGAGGCCCGTCGCATTTGGAAAGTTTCGATTTCAAACCCAAGTTAAAGTCGATGCACGACCAGCCCTTTCCGGAATCTTTCACCATGGGGCAACAGCTCGCACAACTCCAAAACGTCACTTTGAAGGCCCGTGGCCCATTCACGAAATTCAAAAAGTACGGCCGTTCCCGTCAGGAGATTTCCGAATTGTTTCCCCACATCGCGGGGATCGCGGACGACATCTGCATCGTGCGCTCGATGCATACCGAGCAAATCAACCACGATTCTGCCCAAGCATTCATGAACGCAGGCTCGACAATTAAAGGTCGGCCCAGCATGGGGTCCTGGCTCCTTTATGGGATCGGCTCTGACTCTAAAAATCTGCCTGGCTTCATTGTCATGACTTCTGCGGGCACATCGGCGAGCCAGCCGATTTCGGCTCGTCAATGGTCGGCGGGATTCCTACCCGGCAAATTCCAGGGCATCCAATTTCAATCGCGCGGAGATGCGATCCATTATGTCGGCAGTCCAGAAGGAGTCTGCCAGGAGAGTCAGGAGCAAGTCATCGAGGAAACGAGACACCTGAACGAGATGCTCGCGGCGAAGAGATTGGATCCCGAGATCCAGACCAGGATTAGTCAGTACGAGATGGCTTTTAAAATGCAAACAGCCGTACCGGAACTGACGGACATGCGCAATGAACCCAAGCGTATTCTGGACTTGTATGGGGTCAAATCTCCGGGGGACGGCAGTTTCGCCTCCAATTGCCTGCTGGCCCGCCGGCTGGTGGAATCCGGCGTTCGCTTTATCCAGCTTTACCATCGCGCGTGGGATCACCATGGATTCATTGAACGAGACATGCCCAAAGCGGCTCGAGATGTGGATCAAGCCTCCGCCGCGCTTGTCACGGATCTGAAGGAGCGTGGGCTCCTTGATGACACACTGGTAATCTGGGGTGGCGAATTCGGACGATCTCCAATGGCTCAGGGCACAGGACGGGATCATCATATCAACGCTTTTTCGATTTGGATGGCGGGCGGCGGCATCAAGCCCGGCATCACCTGGGGTTCGACGGATGATCTCGGTTACCGTTTCGTGAATGATGGACAGGAAGTGCATGTGCATGATCTTCACGCCACGATGCTTTATCTTTGTGGGATCGATCACAAACGATTGACTTACCGCTACCAGGGGCGCGATTTCAGCCTCACCGACGTTGCCGGGCAGGTCGTGAAGGGGATTATTTCTTGATCAACGGGCTGCTGTTTGACTTTAAGTTCTGGAGCAAGTGGATCGCTGCAGCGGCTACCATTGAACTCTCTTACGACTTCAACGCCGCCAGACAAAGGGAGTCAGATTAGAGCTGAGAGTAGCTTGTAGGAATCAGAAACTGGCTGATGCTTTTCGAAACGGTGTCTTTGTAACTTTCATCCACGGAAAGTTTTTTCCAGACAGGATTCGAACCAAAACCAGCCCAATGCTTCTTATGTTCGTCGCGATCTTCGCCCGAAACCATGTAGGTGAGGTGAGGCAAGTTGCTTCCCGCGAGGGCCTGGGCGAAAAACACCGGGCCAAGGCCGACTTGATGCATGACTTCTATTTCGCCAGCATTAAACATTTCAATTTTTCGGATGGCTTTGGCTTCGCTATAGCTCTCGTAGGTACGAAGTTCGAAGAAGCGTTTCTTTTTTTCTTTGGAATACGCGGGTTGTTCCAACTTAGGCTGTCCTGCGAAT
>JAQGOX010000544.1 GCA_028293365.1 Verrucomicrobiales bacterium
CTGTCAAACGCATGGCTCAACCGTTCCCATCTCAAGTTCCAGCCAATACAATCTCCCACACAAATGTCTGGACAAACAAATAACACGATTCGATTTCTTCCAAAACTCGATCTTTCCGAGCGCTTCATCGAAGAGACGAAAAAACACGAAATAAATGTTTTCCCCGGAGGAGACACGAGCCGTGAATCATGCTGACAGGCATTTCGCGTTCGCCTTGGAATTGCATCCTCTCTTTCCGCGACGCAACGTTTCTTAAAAAATCTTCGATTCTTAAAATCCAAGGCTGGCAAAGTTTTTGGATGCTGAATAATCTCTGCGAAATTTATGTCAACAACATCAGCAAAATTGGTCGGTATCATCATGGGAAGCCAGTCAGACTGGGAAGTCATGGAAAATGCTTCCAAGCAATTAACAGAGCTCGGCGTGCCGCATGAAGCCCTGGTTTTATCAGCCCATCGCGCGCCCGATGCCGTGTTCGAATACTGCTCCTCCGCTGCGGGGCGCGGTCTCGAAGTGATCATCGCTGCCGCCGGTGGCGCTGCTCATCTGGCGGGCGTCGCGGCGGCGAAAACCTGTCTTCCGGTTCTCGGCGTTCCGATGGAATCAAAGGCCCTGCACGGTTTGGACTCCCTTCTTTCGATGGTGCAGATGCCCGGCGGCGTTCCCGTGGGAACGCTCGCGATAGGCAAGCCTGGTGCCATCAATGCCGCCCTGTTTGCCTGCGCCATCCTTGGCAATAAACATCCGCAATTCAGGGAGGCTTATGAAAACTTCCGTAAACGCCAGACCGAGAAAGTTCTGCAAAATCGAGTGCTCCATTAAGCGCCCTCAATCACAATACATCTATGCATTCCCTGAAATCCGCGACCGCACTGCTTTTCCTCGTTTTGGCGATCGGTGTTTCCTTTGCCGCCGAACCGCCGAAGGCTCCTCTGCGCCTAGACTTGCAGGAGGGCGACCGCGTGGCTCTGCTCGGTGACACATTTATCGAACGCGAACCGACCTACGGATACATCGAGGCGCGGATTACCGCCCATTTTCCAGATAAGAACATCATCGTCCGAAACCTGGGCTGGAGTGCGGATACGGTATTGGGGGAATCGCGTGCGGGGTTCGACGCACCGGAGAAAGGTTTCGACCGACTGAAAGACTCGCTCAAAGCGGTGAAGCCAACCGTCGTGATTCTTGGTTACGGCATGACCGCCTCGTTTGACGGAACGAACGCCATTCCGAAATTCAAAGCTGACCTCGAAACTCTTGTCTCAACCATTCGCGATATTTCCAAACCGGCCGAGGTCCGGTTCATGGTTATCACGCCCATTCGACACGAGAACCTTGGCGGTGCTCTGCCAAGCGGTGAAGAGCACAATAAGAGTCTCGCTCGATACGCTGTTTTTTTAACTGGTTGGGCTCGAACGAACGGTTTTCCCGTCGTTTCTTTATTTGGCGCAACTCCGCCGAATCTTGGGCCTGGTAATAACCTGACTGACAACGGAATCCACCTGAATAGTTTTGGTTATTTCCGAGGCAGTGAAATGCTTGAAGGACGCCTCGAAGGAAACCCCTCCGGATGGCGTTTGGGAATTACAGAAGATCGGAAAATTCGGCCCGGAAGTGCTGGAATGGAAGTCGCGAACATCGAATCAAAGGCTGACGGAGTTAGCTTCACCGCGACCCATACTGCTTTGCCCTTTGCGGTTCCCCGCAATGTCAAAGGCGAATGGCGCCCGGAACAAATTCCGCCAATGCTTCAGGTCCAGGCCCTTCGTCCCGGCCGTTACACGCTCAAAATCGATGGTGAACCTGTGGCCGTCCATGCCGCCGAAGAATGGGGCCGTGGGCAACGCGTCGATGCCGGACCTGACTACGATCAGTCCGAAGAGTTGCGCCAGACGATCATTAAAAAGAATCAGCTCTATTTTTACCGCTGGCGTCCGCAAAACGAAACCTACCTTTTTGGTTTTCGTAAAGGTGAGCAGGGAAAGAACGGGAAGGAAATCCCGATGTTTGATCCGTTGGTGACCGAACAGGAAAACCGAATCGCTGAATTGCGGAAGCCAAAGGCCCACAAATATGAGTTGGTTCCCGCTCAAGCAGGTGATGAGGCGAAATTGAAACAAGCCATTAGCGATCATTTGCCCGAGCCGAAACAAACGCAATTCACTCCCACGAAACCCCAGGCGCTTCCTGATTTCGAACTGTCACCTGAGTTGGAAGTCAGTTTGTATGCCGAAAATCCCGATTTGGCGAAACCGATCCAAATGAATTTCGATCCTCAGGGGCGCCTTTGGGTCGCCAGTTCCTCGGTCTATCCTCAGATTCAGCCTGGCCAGGTCGCGAACGATAAAATCGTAATTCTTGAAGACACCGATCACGATGGGAAAGTCGATAAGTCCACCGTCTTCGCGGAAGGATTGTTGATCCCAACAGGTATTGAACCTGGAAATGGAGGCGCTTATGTCGCAAACAGCACCGAGTTGCTTTTCTTCAAGGACACCGATGGCGATGGCAAGGCCGATCAGCGCCAGGTCATCCTGTCCGGATTCGGCACCGAGGATACCCATCATATTTTACACACGCTCCGCTGGGGCCATGACGGCCAGCTTTACTTCAATCAATCAATCTACATCCACAGTCACCTGGAGACACCTAACGGTGTGGTGCGGTTAAACAGCGGCGGCATCTTCCATCTGAAACCGCAAACGATGGAACTGGGCATCATCATGCGCGGCCTCGTTAACGGCTGGGGACATCATTTCGATCATTACGGACAGTCCTTCGCCACAGACGGCGCGGGCGGGGAGGGGATCAACTGGGTGGTGCCCGGTGGTATGTATGTTACCTATGCAGGCGCGCGTAGAATCATCAGCAGCGTCAGTCCCGGGAATTACCCGAAGTTCGCCAGTCTCGAAACCATCGAAAGCGAACATTTTCCTCCAGAGTGGCAGGGCAATTTCATCACGTGCGATTTTCGTGCGCACCGGGTCGTGCGTTTCTCCATTAACGACCAGGATTCCGGCTACGTAACCAAAGAAATGCCCGACGTGATGCGCAGTACGAATGTTACTTTCCGTCCGATCGATGTGAAAATGGGTCCGGATGGCGCGCTCTACATAGCGGATTGGTCCAACCCGATCATCCAGCACGGCGAAGTCGATTTCCGCGATCCTCGGCGCGATCACGAACACGGTCGTATCTGGCGCGTCACCGTCAAAGGGCGGCCGCTGGTTAAACCGGTCGATTTCACAAAAGCGAGCACGCAGGATTTGCTGAACAATCTGCTCTCCACAAATGGTTACACCCGGCAGCGCTCGCGCCGCGTTCTTCTTGAAAAAAATCCGACGATCCAACTGGAATTGAATGCCTGGACCCAGGCGCAGACTTCTGAAATGGCCTTGCTCGAAGCGCTTTGGATGTATCAAGGGCTCGATGTCGTCGAACCGGCGCTCTTGAGCAAAGTCCTGCATGCACAAGATGGACGCATCCGCGCCGCCGGCGCGCGAGTTGTCAGCTATTGGCACCCGCGCTTAAAAGAACCCACGCAATTACTCGCGCCACTCTTAACGGATGATTATCTACGTGTCCGTCTGGAAGCGGTGCGATCCCTCGCGGAATTGCAAACCGCCGAAGCCGCCGACCTGGTGCTCAGTCTTACTGACAAGCCACTGGACCGGTTCCTCGATTACGCGGTTTGGTTGAGTATCAATGACCTCGCAAATCCCTGGGTCGCCGCGCTGCAATCAGGAGCTTGGAAAGTGGAAGGTCACGAAAAGCAGCTTGAATTTGGTTTGCGTGCTATTCCGCCGGAATTGGCCAGCACCGTCCTCGCTAAGTTACTCGAAGCAGCACCGATCGC
>JAQGOX010000604.1 GCA_028293365.1 Verrucomicrobiales bacterium
GCTCATCCGCGCCAGGAAAAACATAGCCTCCCAGTTCTGTTGAGGTAACCCAGGCGACTGCTGCGCATCCGATCGGGGATGGCATAGGGGAATTCCGTTTCAGCCCACAGAGAAAAAATCGCAATCGGACCTTCTTCTCGGGATATTGATGGGTAAGGTCCTCGATCACCGACCCCACAATTACTTCAATTCCCAGTTCCTCCCGGAGCTCCCTGATCAAGCAGTTTTCAAAACTTTCGTCCGCTTCCCGTTTTCCACCGGGAAATTCCCAAAGTCCACCCAGATGCGCGGCTTGAAACCGTTGGGTAATAAGAAGCTTGCCGCCATGAAATACCAACCCAGCAGCCACCTCGATAACATTCACTCCAATCGACGGTCTCTTTACGGACGACCGATACTTTTATAAATGAACCCGAGTGATTCCATTTCCTTCGGGTCAAAAAGGTTTCGTCCGTCGAAAAGTATGGGATGAGTCATAACCTTGCGAGCCCGTTCCAGGTCGAGTTTCTTAAAAACAGGCCATTCCGTCGCGATCACAACCGCATCGCAACCTTCAGGAACTGAATTCATATCGGCAACGTAGGTAACTGTCGGAAGGACAGCTTTCGCTTTTTCCATAGCCTCCGGATCGTAAACCCGAAGTGTGGCACCCTCTTTGAGCAGTCGCTGGCATAAATCGATCGCCGGAGACATCCGCACGTCGTCCGTATTCTGCTTAAACGCCAGGCCGAGCACCCCGATCTTTTTATCTTTGAGCACCCAGAGCGTATCGGAAATCTTTTTAAGAAACCGCTCCATCTGTTGAGCGTTGATTTTCTGAACTTCTTTCAAAAGCCCAAAATCATATCCCAGTTGCTCGGAGATCTTGATGAAAGCACTTAAATCCTTGGGAAAACAGCTTCCGCCAAAACCCAGGGAGGCATCGAGGAACCTTCGTCCGATGCGCGCGTCCATACCGATCCCGTTTGCAACTTCCTGAACGTTCGCCCCAGAGGCCTCACACAAAATGGAAACCGCGTTGATATACGAGATTTTAAGAGCGAGGAACGAATTCGCCGCGTGCTTAATCAGCTCGGCCGAATTGATATCCGTGAAAATGATCGGCGCGTTGAACGGTTCGTAAACCTCGCGCATTGCCTGCACTGGGCGCTGAGACCGGACACCGATCACCACTCGATCCGGATGCATTAAATCCTCAACCGCAAAACCTTCGCGCAAAAATTCAGGATTACTGATCACATCGAATTCGGCCCCCGATTTGCAATAACGCTTGATGGTTTCCGCGACTTTGTCCCCGGTTTTGACCGGTACCGTGCTTTTATCGACGACGATTTTGTAGCTCGTCATGCTGTTGGCAATGTCGCGAGCGACTCCTTCGATAAAACTAAGATCGACCGCGCCGTCAGCTAAAGGCGGGGTGGGAACGGCGATGAATACGATGGCCGACTTTTCGACTCCCTCGCGCGTTGAATTGGTGAAACTGAGCCGGCCGGCCGCAACATTCGATTTCACCAAATCCTCAAGCCCTGGCTCGAAAATAGGGATGCCACCGGCTTGCAGCAGTTTAACCTTCGAGGCATCGCTGTCTACGCATATCACCTCGTGGCCTACTTCCGCAAAGCAGGCGCCTGTGACAAGTCCGACGTAGCCAGTTCCAATTATCGTCAGTTTCATGACCTAAAAAACTTCGATCTCCCGCTCTGGGATGAAAGCCTTCTGCAGTTCAATCACTTCTTTGGCGCGGCTGGTGTTACCGCCGGCCGAGTCGGAGCCGTCGCCGGTGTCATCTGAACTTTCGGCATCGAACCGGTCGCCGCGTTGGTGGCGGGCCGATCCAGGTAAGGGTACTGCTTCAACAATTGGCCCCGCTTCATCATCAGGTCGGTATTATTTCGACCGGCAGCGCCACGTGTCAGTTCGTCATAAAGCTTAAGAGCTTGCTCTGGCTGCTTTTTGGCCTCGTAAATACGGGCCAGTGCCTGTTTGGCTTCATCCGCCACTGCCTGCGTGCCATAACGATTGACGACATTCTGGTAGGCGGTCAACGCTTCGTCGGGTTTATTCAGTGCCTCCAGCGAGCTTGCCACTCCATAGGCGGCCTGACCGGCCCAGGGGCTCTCTGAATGCTCACTCAGGAACTTGTTGAACTGAGTTTGTGCATCGGCATATTTGCCCTCGGTAAACAGGGCGCCCGCCGCCAGCAAACTTGCGCGCTCGGAAGCCTCGGTTCCGCCATATTGGTTGACCACATTGAGAAAAGAGGATGCTGGCACGGGAACGGCATTTGTGCCCGCGTTCAGCGGTGGCCTGAGATCAAGCAACTCCGCGCTGGCATGGAGTTCCTTCTGCTCACGGACATAGCGAACTATCGCGATCCCAAATCCAATAACGATGAGCACCCCTGCAGCCATGGCCAGGCGCTTCTTGTTAACCTCGAGCCAGGCGAGGAAATCATAAAATCCGGAACTTTCGGGCACATCTTCGTTCATATTTGGTCAATTCGTCGAAAAATCATCCGGCACTGGCACCAAAACGGCAAGCTTGAAAATCTCGAGCAATGACTCCAAGCCCCGGAAGCTCAGGTCAGACATCCCATATAGACTTGGAAACAATGCTATTTGAAGGAATTAGAAGTGGGAAATCTGTGGGAAAAACACCTATTTACGCCGCCTGAATCAAGCGGGGCTGCTTAAAAAACAACTTTTCCGACAATCTGCTCCCGACTGATCGGGCCGAAAACTGAAATTTTGCGATTATCACCGATCACAAAATATTCAGCCTTCGATAAAACCCATGGATCCGTCGTGTACGGTATGAAGTCATTGGAAAACTGATCGTGAACCGGTTTTCCGTTCACTTCCAAAACCCCTTTGTTAATTTGGACGGTCTCTCCGGGGAGAGCGACGATCCGCTTCAAAAGTAATTCATCAGTGGTGGAAAGGGCGATAATGTCTCCACGCCGCGGGTCATGCCGCAAATAGGAAACTTTATTGATCAAATTCATGGAACCGCTCTGATAAGTAGGCGCCATGCTGGAGCCGACGATCTGAATGGGCAACATCAGGCCGTGAAAGAAAAAAGTCGTAACGATCGCCCAAATCCCGACGCGCACCAGCGTCCTCGTCGGATGAACCCCAAAGCAGATTTGTCTCCAGTAGAGACCAGGTGGTTTTAATGCAGCTACAGCTTCCATACTCTCTAATGTTTGAAACGTAGCGGCCGGCGGCCATCCGGCAACTGAAAGTCGCCACTAAAAACATCTCGGCTTTTCCCACGCTCTCGCACTCTCCAATTTACCAAATAAACCCGTGAATTGCCAGGAGGTGAATCGGAAGAGAAGCGCCGAAGCTTAACAATCGAATTTTGCCAATAAATCTTCCACAGCTAAGCGTGATACTCCAAGCTTCGCGTGGGATGAAATCAGGTCTCCAGCATTCACCGGATACCAATGATTTCGAGTTGCGTTGCACAAACCAGCGACATTGAAGGGAGCGATCGCTTGCGACACGGCCTCACTCAGACAAAACCGGGGATCATCCACTTGACGGCAGATTTCTTTGAGCTGTGACGCGAAAGGCTCCTGATCGCACAGCAGAAAGGAACTTGCCGCAGACTCGCGGCCCAGCCGCCAGGCTGATTCGGAAAAGCTCGCTGCCGCAAAATAAAGCATCGAGAGCGAGCGGAATCGATCAAAGCGATCCATGGATCGAAAAAGCGCTCCCACCAGGTGTGAAACTGCCTCAAATTCACGGATCGCTATGCGTCCAATGCTCGAAATCTCATCGTCGAAAGCCCGGGTTCGAAGCCCATGCGTTTCCAGAGCGCGAGCCAACCGGAGAATCCCGAGGAGATTCAGCGCAAATCCGGTTGAAAGCAACGGATCCACAAATCCGGCCGCCGCTGGAAGGAGTGACCAGTTGCGGCCTTCAACGCGCGCTGAGCGAAAACTTGAACGTGGCTGAAATCGGAATGGCTCAATAGCCGAACTGCGTTTAAATAGCGTCTGAATCGACGGAAACAATTGCAGGACCCGATCCCACCCGGCCGCGCCTTCGTGCAAGCCAAACTCGCGCGCAAATTCTTCGCGGGCTGAAATTCCGGCGCTCACTATGCCGTTGTTAAATCGTAGAACCCAAATCCATCCCCCATCAAAAACATGATGAACCGCGGCATCGTCGATTGGGTAGGGAGGGACTTCGGAGGAATTACCTGAGAAAAGTTCGTCCCATCGTAAAACGCCACGAAAATGCGTAAAGAGCGTCTGGGTTGGGCACATCGGATTTAAAGAAGCCTCGTCTAAATTCAAAGCGGAAAAAAGTGCCCCGCGCGGACCCGTCGCGTCGATCACATACCGAGTTCTTAAAGTGAATCGATCCTCTCCGCGCTGCGCCGCCAGAGTGACGATCCCATCGGAATCGAGACCCTCTAATCGAGTTAGATTGGTCCGGTCGAAAAACTTGACACCCAGGGTGGCCGCCTCTCCTGCCAGGTGCCCGTCAAATTCCGATCGGAACCAGTGTGTGTCCGCAAGGGAATTCCGCGGACTTGCCGCAACGAGCAATTCGTTCGCATGCCGGAGATCCGGGATGAAAGGCAGGTTACGTTCATGGTGAAAAAAACTGAATCCCCTTTTCAACCCGCACGCAATGTTGGGGTGTGCGGCCTGCCAATGTCCCCAATCAATAAAACCCGCCAGTTGCGGCAGGTGAAACTCGTTGGAGATGCTCTCCAACAAAAGATTAGAAAAAGGGGTGGATGATTCCCCAACCGCAAAACGAGGATGAGAAACTCGATCAACCAACACGGTTGAATAGCCCAGTTTTTGGCTAATCATCGAAATAATTGAACCGCCGAAGCCTGATCCTAACACGGTAATATCAAAATCGGTTTTCAACGCTGGCTGAAGTTACCAACCGCAGGAATCCGGCACAAACTTTTCGCTATGGCTACACGCTATCCTTATCCCGCAATCAGGCCCCCCCTGCCTTGGCAACTGAATCGTCCGATGATTGATTGCCATATGACAAATCAGCTTCTGATATTGATAATCCTGGGTTTGGCTTCGAACCTTGCCTCGCAGGCGCAAACAGCCGCAGGAACAGCGGGTGGCACTTCCGCAAGCGCAAGTTCCGGGAGGGCTGCGACTGGCAGCGCAGTGACGAACCCGCAGGCACCTGCCGGTCCAATGCTAAATCAAAATACGGCTCTTCAGCAGCAGCAACAGGCGCTACGGCTACAACAGATCCAACAGGCGCAACAACAATCTCTAATCGGTGGACTGCAACAATCCGGTTCCGCTCAAAATATCCAGCCGCAGGCGACTCTCAACCAAACTACCGGAGCAGCGGCCCAACCTCCGCAGGTTGGAGTAGCCACGGGCTTGAGTGCATCGCCGACTGCGACGACTGGTCAACCCCCAGGGGTTTCACCGCAATCCACGACGACAGGCATACTCCCCACGGGCCAGTTGGTCAATGGCACCACCTCGACTCTGAATAATGGTGCAATCGCCAATCAAGTCGTTTTGCCGGACGGAACGATTGCAACCATTCCTTCGAAAGCAAATCCTGGAACGATCAACAACGGCCTGGCCGGATTTGGCACAAATGCGGCCGGTGCCCTGGTCCCTGCGGTGGGGACGTTGGCGACGGTTCCGGCAACTACCGCCGCACCGGCCGCAACGGTCACGGATCCAAATACAGTTATTTCCGTTCAACCAGTGGCCAGCGCTCCTCGCCCGGTTTTAATCCAGCGAACGGCGAAACCGACGTTGGTAATGAATGATCTGCCCGATTCAGTTCAACAAGTGCTGAAGGGACGACTGGGCGACGGACCGCTCTACAATCTCGAGAAAACGACTAATAATCATGGCACTGTCTATCGGGCATCATTCAAGAATGATAATCAATACAAGCAGGTGGAAATCGCAGATGATGGCACTGTCATTAACGACAGTTTAAACACCCCGGCAGTCATTGCCGCAAAGGTCACACCTACTCCTGAGCAACCGATTAAAGCCTCCGCGCTGCCACAAGCGGTGCTCACCGCGCTTAAAGCCTACGGGACCTCAGGTGATATTCAGAGCATCGAACTGGTTCCGTTAAAAGATCGTTCCGTTTACAATATTCGACTCAACCGTGAGGGTACTCTTTCAGAACTCCAAATTGCCAAGGATGGCACCATCAGCAAAAACACATTGATAGATCCACTCGCTCCCGTGGTTACCACTCCGCTGCCAGCGAACGAAGTAGCCGATTCCGCGGTGACCGCCGAAGGTAGAATTGAGATTCCTCCGGCAGTGCGCAATACGATCCAAGCCCAGGGAGGCGCGATCCAGGTACGAGATATTCAGCTCGATACCGTCGATGGAAAGCCTGTTTATAAAGTGGCAACCCAAAGTAACGGCAAAGCATCAACTCTCCAGATCTCACCCGACGGCAGAATTATTAATGGTGAGGGCTTGGCGATAGCCATTACGGATCTTCCGGAAAAAGTACAGACCGCCGTGAAAGACGAAGTAGGGGGAGCTATCGTCACCGGTATACAAAAGGAATCAAAAAACGGCCAACCGGTTTACAATGTTCGTTACAACGCAAAAAACGGTACAGATACACACCTGCTTCTAAGCGAAGACGGAAGAGCATTGCCTGGCCGGCAAAGCGAAGCCTTGGGACGTCCAGCAGGCCCAACTGTTTCATCGTTGCAACTTTCGGATTTGCCCACAGCGGCGCGCAAAACGATCATGAATCAGGCAGGAACTGCTTCGATGGACGGTGTCAGCGTTCGGACCAGTCAGGGACAAACAATTTACTCAGCCACGTTTAAAAAGAATGGCGAAACTCAAACAGTCGATGTTTCGCAGGATGGAACGTTGTTAAAGCCCGAGTAAATTCACGGTCAGACCGGAAGCGCAAGCGGAGAGAATGCTCTCCGCTTTTTTTTTGCAAAAACCGAGCAATATCCAAGGTTTAATGGCCCCTCTCAATTTAGCTGTGCTCCCTTCAGTGCCGCGTCGTCGAGATCCAGCCGATATAACATTTGATTGTATTCATATCGCGGAGTGGGTTGTGGTTTATCCGCGAATTGCTTCGTGTAGGTCCCTTCGAAAATCAGAATGGGCGAATCAACCGCGGTAAATTCTGGATGCAACCGCGGATTGTAAAATGTATAATTCTCGTGACTCAGAATCTTAACGGCTGGTCCCCAGGGTCCAGTCGGGTTCAGGGATTCTGCGTACCAGAGTTCGCCAAAAGCCGAAGGCTTGCCAAACGCCTGCATAAAAACTGTCACCCAGCGTTTTCTCCACGGATTCCACGCGATAGATCCGCTGTGCGGCTTAATCGGGGATTGATCGTTTTTCGAGACCAGAGTCGCCTGCGGCTTCAGCACTTCCCAGGTGGATGGGTCCTGCCAGGACTCAAACGATGCAGGGAAGCGGAGATTCGGAAATGGATTTCCAAATAGAATCCATTCCTTGCCCCGTTCATCTTTCCATAGGGCTGGATGTCCCTCCGGTATCGGAGGTGGATTCGGTGTCGATTGCGATTTTTTCCAGATAACGCGGAGTTGCTGGAAATTCGAAGAATCCTCATTCCAGACACAGAGCCCCCGCTCATAGGCCTCCATCGGCGGACGGATTTTCACGTAAGACCCGATAAGATGCGAATGACCGCGAGTGTCCGGCAGGCTGGCATATCCCGTGATCCAGGTAGGCCCGCTTCCGGGCATCTTCGCAATTCCGCGTGGAGAACCTTTCGAATCGGTGAAATAGTTTAATCTTAAATGAAGTGGCGGCTTAAAGCTCGTCAGTGGTTGAACCGCGGTGGTGGCGCTGGTTCCATCAAAAATCCCCAGGGTGTAATTCGGAATCGTTGTATCTCCCCAAAGCCAAAAAAGTCGGCCCCGATGAACTGCATTCTGCACACTATCGCAGCCGAGAATTCCAGATTCCTCCCAATCCAACTCAGTGCCGCATTTTTGGCTTTCCGCGTAGAGACCACCTCCCGTGATACGGCCAATACGGCGCGCGATAATAGTCCGGTTGACCTGCACCTTAATCGTTTTCCCAGGTTCGGGCGTCAATCGCACCCCTCGAGCTCCGAAGCCATCCCGATTTACTTCGTAGCCATTCCCAATCACATCAAACCATACCGGCCGACCCATGAGCTCAGGAAGGTCGAATGCAATGGCGCCCGCGTTGTCAGTGACGAATCGGACCTCATGAGTTGTTCGTAATTCCACCAGAGGCACGGGCCAGCCATTGCTTTTGTCAGTTACCTCAATGCGACAAGGCTTTTGGAGAGCCGACATCCTGGCGACATCAGAATTAGTTTCTTTAGCGCTTTCCTGGCCTGAAGAAAGCAGGCAGGTGCCTGTTACCCAGACCAGGCCCAGGCGCGAAAACTGTTTCAATAAATTCGAAAGAAAGACGTTCCCTCTCATGGCTGGCAAGCAGCTTAGCGCTGAAAGAAAACTGTAGGAACGAAAAAGGCAGCCCCAGGGATTTCTGCGCTGACCAGCCTTCTATCTCCAATGGCCGGGTGACCAGCGGTACCGATGGTAGCGACCTTCTCGTATCCAGATTCCCGGAACCCAAACGGCGTGAACTCTGGGAGGAACGGACCAATAACCAGGAGCCCATACCCAACCGCCGCCATTCCACGTCCAATATCCGCGAACCCAAACATACTCGACTCCAGGGGTTGGAGGAATCACCTCGACAGGAGGGGGTGGCGGCGGCTGGCCGACAGTTGGCGGTGGCTGATATGTCGGAACTGCTTGAGGTTGAACAGGTGTAGAGCCTTGCGCCGGATAATTGCCTGGGGGCACGGATATTGCAGGACCTACGGGAGGCGTTGGCGTTGAATTAACGGTCGGAACTACAGGTGTTACCGCAACCTGTGGTGGAGCTGAGACGACCATCGGAGGGGACTGCCGGTAAACCACCACCGGCTCCCGTCGAACCACGCAGCCGCTGAGAGTCAAAATTCCCGCCCCGAACGCACAAATTCGAATTCGATAGAGTGACATAAACAACCACACTTCCAGACGTCCACTTTCAAAGTCGGGTTACAGCGAGTTCCGTGTTAAAATCTACAAAAAAACGTAAAACAGCACTTGCCAAGTGGCAGGGTGAAGTCTAGGCTCACCACTCTTTTTGGAAAACCGCACAAAATAAGTGCGGAGCAGCAGGCCATTGTGGCGTAGCTGGAAAATGAATTGATTTATTATGGCAGTAAGAATTCGCATGAAGCGGGTCGGGACAACGAACACGCCGGTGTTTCGCATTGTGGTCGCGGACAGCCGCAGCCCCCGCGACGGCAAGTTCATCGAAGAAATCGGCACTTATCAACCCTTGAAAAAGGGCGATAATTTCACCCTGAAACTGGATCGCGTCGAGCATTGGATGAGCAAAGGAGCACTTCCGTCGGATACGGTCGCCAGTTTTATCCGGAAGGCACGCAGAAACGCACCTGCGGCTACCGCAGCGGCTGCTTAATTAAAAAGCGGGCTTTATGCAAGCTTTCCTGGAGTTTGTCACCAAGTCGCTCGTTGATCGACCAGACGCAGTGAGCGTTACGCCGGTTGAACGCAATGGAATGACTCTCTATGAATTGCGTGTGCATCCAACTGATACGGGAAAGATAATCGGCCGACAAGGCGCGACTATCCATGCGATACGCTCTTTGCTGCTTGTGGGAGCTGGAAAAAAGGGTGTTCGGTGTTCGGTCGAAATTGTCGAAGAGCAGGATCCACGGGAACCGAAATAGCGTTGGTTTGCAGCGCGTTTGGCGCAAAGAGCAGAGGTCGGAGTTCAAATCTGGACAGGACTCAGCCTTGAGTATGAGAATTGATGTGCTGACGCTTTTCCCGGGAATGTTTTCAGGTCCATTAGACGAAAGCATCGTTGGCAGGGCGAGGACACAGGGTCTGCTTGACTTGCGCATTGTAAACCTTCGGGATTACACGCATGATCGACACAAAACCGTGGACGATAAGCCGTTCGGTGGAGGGCCAGGAATGCTTCTCAAACCGGAACCGATTTTTGAAGCGGTTGAGAATTTAAGGCGTGAAAAGACGAGGGTCGTGCTTCTCGCACCGTCGGGAAGGTCCTTTACGCAAGCAATTGCTCGCGAACTGGTTGAACATGAGGATCTTTTGTTAATTTGTGGCAGTTACGAAGGTTTTGATGAGCGTGTTCGAGAGAATTTAGCCGATGACGAACTTTCGATTGGGGATTATGTGCTGACAAACGGAGCTTTGCCAGCGATGGTCGTAATTGATGCTGTCACCCGATTACTACCAGGAGTTCTGGGTGATGACGAAAGCTCGCGTGATGAGTCTTTCAGTCATGGATTTTTAGAATATCCGCATTATACGCGGCCGGCTGATTTTCGGGGGATGAAAGTGCCGGAGGTTCTGCTCTCGGGCAACCACGCAGAGATCGCCAAATGGCGGCGGGAGCAGGCGCGGGTGCGGACCGAAGAGCGAAGACCAGACTTGATAAAAGAGCCGATTAAAAGCAGCTCAAATTAAATTTTATGAACCAGGTATTATTGGACAAAATTGAAGCAGAACAATATCGCAAACAACCGCTTGTATTCGCGGTCGGCGATACGGTTAAGGTGCATACGAAGGTTGTCGAAGGGGACAAAGAACGTATTCAGATTTTCGCGGGTGTCGTCATTGGCCGCCGCGGTCATGGGTTAAACTCAATGTTCACCGTCCGACGCATCAGCTACGGCGAAGGTGTTGAGCGAGTATTCCCCGAACATTCCCCACGCGTCGAAAAGATCGAAGTGGAACGCCAGGGAGCGGTGCGCCGCGCCAAATTGACCTATTTGCGCAAGCGAATTGGCAAAGGAGCCGTCACTGTCAAAGAAAAAGAAACGACCGCTGCCTCTCGTGCCGCCACGAAAGCCGCCAAATCGGCTGCCAAGGCTGAAACAAAAGCAAAGAATACGGCGGCAGCAGCAGCCAAGGCCGCCGCTGCCGCACCGGCCGCAGCGCCTGCACAATAGCAGCCTGCCAATCCAGTTTTTCACAAATGGCCCCAATTGGGGCCATTTTTATTTTACGGGCCTGCGGCGGTTTAAGCGTAACGGAGCGGCCGGCAACCGGCTCGATTCCTGGAGGGATTTAGTTGTCCGATCAAGATTGCCTCATTGCCGATACCCAAGCGGGTTCTTACGCGACAAATCAAATGGAGTTGGAGCCGACTCGAGTAGAACAGCGGAGGCAGAGAAGTCCAGCGGGCTATTCTTCAGGCTCGAGCGCTGCCAAACCCGTCACCTCGGCAAGAGTGGCTTGGTCGGTGTCAAAAGTGACAAACAGGTCCGCCGCAAGTTCGTGAGCGTAAGCAACGTGACAAAGGTCTGCGGCACGACAGGACCGTGCAAACGCATGACTCGCACTTATCTCATTCCCAGTGCGGAGCACGTCACGCCAATCCGCCTCCATATGAAGAAAATACCCGAGACGCACATCTGTCTCAAGGCGGCGGATGATTCGGCGAGCTTCGCTTTCCGTTAAGAATGGGACCTTGCCCAAACAGAGCTGCCTAAAGGTGTTACTTACCTCCAGCCGGTGCCATGGAGACCAAAGAACAACCTCGTCGCCCATTCCGGCTAAATAATTGGTTGCAGCCGAATGGTGAACATCATTGGCGAATCGAAGGGCTACAAAGAACGAAGTGTCAGGATAGATCGTCACTTTCTGAGCTCGCGTAATACTGCGACAGTGTCCACTTTTTTGTGCGATCTCTTTGGATCAAGTAGTGAACGAGCTTCATCGCGCCATTGGCTTGCTAGTTTCCTGGAGCGCGGAGACGCCTTTGTCACAATCAAATCGGGTTTGCCTTGAGAAGTCACCACCATTGACTGGCCTGGATGAAGAGATCGAACAAGTGCCGGAGAATGAAAAAACTCCCTCATCGTTAAGGTTTTCATTGTGGCTAACGTAGCCGTTAGCCAGAATCGGTGCAATGAGAAAACCTCTCATTTACCGGAGCCGCTGGCTAAATCCTGCTTAAAAATCTCCAACTTACACGAAAAACTTAAAGCTCTTGGTTTCGCCGCCAATCAATAGAGTCTTTAACGTCTGACTACTTCCAAGCCCATCCATGAGATCGATACCGGCATTGTCGGTGCCATTTGTCAGACCCGCGCAGTGGAGATTTCTCGGGTTATAAACGAATCGCGGCGAGCAATTCATTTGCTTTCGCCAGGCATTCAGCGATTTTCCCAGAATCTTTTCCACCGCCGCGCGCTAGTTCGGGTCGTCCCCCACCCTTCCCTCCAATGATCGGCGCGATGGTTTGAATAATTTTACCGGCTTGGATCGACTTGGTGAATTCGGGGGCCACCACGGCTACCAGAGAGACAGCATCACCCTTTGCTCCCGCAAGAACGGCAACACCTTTAAACATTCCCTTGAGAGCTTCTCCGACCGACTGAAGGTAATCGCCATCGGCATCACCAAGGTTTTTAATGATGACCGGAAGCGGCCCTTTTTGCACCGTCGAATCAATAAGCGATCGAGCTGTTGCAGCAGCCTGCTTTTGCTCCCAGGTCTTGATTTGCTTTTCCAGCTCTTTCTGGTGCGCGAGCAAGGCTTCGAGTTTCTTGTCGATTTCGGCGACTGGAACATTCAACTTTCCCGCAACATTCGCTAGAAGCTCAATATCCGATTTTGCTTTGTCATAGGAGGCCAATCCCGCCACAGCTTCGATTCGACGAACGCCGGCGGCGATGGCGCTCTCACTCGCAATTCGGAAATAGCCAATCTCACCCGTGCCTCGCGTGTGGGTGCCACCGCAAAGTTCCATCGAGTATCCGTTCAATTCCCCCGTCCCACCCCCAATCTGGACTACCCGCACCACGTCGCCATATTTATCACCGAAAAACTGCTGTACGTCTTTGCGCCCTTTAACTTCTGTGTATGGAAATTCTTTCCAGGAAACGGATGCGTTCTCCAGGATGCGTTCGTTAACGAGCTTCTCAATATCAGCAACCTGCTGCTGAGTGAGAGGCGCACTATTGAAGTCAAAACTTAGTTTATCGGGACCCACCGACGATCCTTTTTGAGAAGCCTCTCTGCTTACCACTTCGTGCAATGCCCAATGAAGCAGGTGAGTGACGGTATGATGCCGCTGAATGGCTCCGCGCCGCGGTTTTTCGACGGAAAGTGAAACCATGGATCCAACGGCAGGAGCATCCCCTCCCTCCACGAAATGAAGAAAAGTATTGCCACTCTTTTGCGTATTAACAACCCGCCAAAGTTGTCCATTCCCGGAAAGTTCACCCGAGTCTCCGACTTGCCCGCCCATTTCGGCGTAAAAGGGTGAAGTCTCCAGAATTACCGCGATTTTATCCTTGAGACTAACAACTTCGGCAACCTTCGCCGAAGCTTCGAGCGTTTCGAATCCGACGAATTTAGTCGGGGTCGTCGTTTCAATTTGCGAGAGCGAAATGACTTCCTTTTTCTGCGCCGCACGCGCCCGGGCGCGCTGTTCATCCATCAGCTTGTTGAAGCCGGCAACATCGACACTCAAACCACGCTCACGCGCCATCAATTCCGTGAGATCGAACGGAAATCCAAACGTGTCGTACAGTTCAAACACCCAGGCTCCGCTAAACTGATTTTTTCCCGTAGCGCCTTTTTGCTCCGGCGATTGCGTTACCTTGTCAGCGTAATCATTAAAGATGTGAATTCCCCGGTCCAGGGTTTTATTGAACGCTTCTTCCTCGATGCGAATTGTATCTTGAACCTGTTGCTTTCGTCGACGTATCTCCGGAAATACATCCCCCATTTTTTCCGCAAGGACATCCACCAATTTATAGAAGAATGGCTCATGAAATCCGAGCGTTCGTCCATAGCGGACCGCCCGCCTTAGAATACGCCTTAAAACATAGTTGCGATCGGTATTGCCCGGCTGGATTCCGTCAGCCACCGCGAAGCTCAAAGTTCGGATATGATCCGCGATGACGCGAAATGCGATATCGATATTTTCCTGCTCGGTGGTTCCGATGGTTCCCGCGGCGGGTAACGTGGAGGTATAGCTTTTGCCGCTCAGTTTTTCGAGCGCGTCGAAAATAGGACGAAAAATGTCCGTTTCATAATTGGAAATGCGAGCGTCTTTGAAGTTGGTGAAATTTCTTGTGTTCTGAATGATCGAGGTAACTCGCTCGAAACCCATCCCCGTATCGACATGTTTCGCCGGCAGCGGCGTAAACGTGCCGTCCGGATTTGCGTTGAATTGGATAAAGACCAGATTCCAAATCTCGATACATTCC
>JAQGOX010000271.1 GCA_028293365.1 Verrucomicrobiales bacterium
CCCGCTCAGCCTCAGTGCCGCCAACTATTATTTCGGGTATTTTATTAGCGGCAACCTGGCCGTTACTCCCGCTCCCTTAACTGTAACGGCAGACGACAAAAGCCGGGAATTCGGCACTGAAAACCCCGAATTCACTGGAAGCATTGAAGGCCTGCAAAACAACGATTCAATCACTATCGCCTACTCTACCGATGCCCTTAAAACGAGCCCGCTCGGCAGGTATGTGATCGACATTCACCTTATCGATCCCACCGGAAGGCTTTCAAACTATATCGTGACCCGAATCGATGGTGTAATAACAGTCACGAAACCTATCACTGAAACCCTGGCGTTTGCGCCAGCGGGTTTTGACAATCAGACGTTTAGCCTTTCAATCCAATCCGTAGTCGGCGTGCGGTATTCGCTCGAATCGACCGATTCCCTCACCGATCCAGATTGGACCATCGTCCAAACCGTAACCGGTGATGGAGGTCCAATTGTTTTCACCGACCCAGCGGCAAGTGCACCCAATCGCTACTACCGGATACTCATCCAGCAATAAGCCGCCTGTTTTAGTTAACGGCACAATGCCTTAACAGGAGCAGAGTCAAATCATCCTGCGGTGGCGCTGGTGCGCAATATCGGTCCACCTCGGAACGAAAAAGCGATACGTAATCATGCAGCGCGGCAGTTACAGATACCTTTTCGGCCATCGCCAGTAACCGGCGCGTTCCAAACAATTCACCGGTGCCGTGCCGAGCCGCTTCCGTAAAGCCGTCCGTATAAAAAATAAGCGTATCGCCCGGCGAGAGCTGAACAATGAATTCCTCGAACGCCGGACAGTCTTCCGTTATTCCGACAAGACAGCCTTGATGGCAACTAATCTCTTCGACGCTCCCATTTGACGATCGAAGCAACGGGGCGGGATGTCCGGCTCGCGCGAGCACGCAGTTTCCCGACTCGATATCGTAAACAGCCATCACGAAAGTCACGAACATGAATTTGGGATTGTCTTGAGAGATTACTTCATTCAAATGACGCAGAATTCCTGCCGGACTGCGAACGGTTTTGCAGACTTGCCGCAAAAGAGCTCGGATCATTGACATGAAAAGAGCTGCGGGCATTCCCTTTCCCGAAACATCGGCAACCACAATGAGCACCTTCGATGTGTCCAACTGGATGTAATCGTAAAAATCGCCGGATACTTCCTCAGCCGCCTTTAAATCCGCAAGAAGATCGAGCTGAACGCCTCCAAAGACTGGAATAGAGCGGGGCAGAAACGCGAGCTGAATTTCACGTGCAAGTGCCAGTTCATTCGTAATGCGTTCCTGGGCAATAATCCGCTGATGCATGCGGGATTTATCCAAAGCCATCGAAGCCTGGAGGGTAATCGCGGTAAGCATATGCAGGTCGTCACCTGTGAATGGGTCTTCAGCCCTGAATTTCTCAAGTTGCACGACACCAAAAACGGGCGTTCCCTGCGCGCGGAAAGGGACGCACAAAAGGGAGCGCACGCCCATCTCCGCGAGGCTTCTATTTGCATCGAGAGTCCGCACATCTTCGGCGAGCACGGCGATGCCTTTGTCAATCACCTGCTTCAGGAGAGTTCGACTAAACAAGCGTTCGCGATTCGGCGTGGGCTGGCGCTCACGAGCCAAACGAAGGACCGGCTCGCCATTTTCGATGAACAGAACAATGGCGCGATCGGTCTTGGGAAAAAGTTTTACGACCAGATCGAAAAACCTGTTCAAAATTGCATCGAGTTCCAGCGTATTGCCCAGGTCGTGCGCCAATTGCAAAACAGCTTGAAGTTTTTGAGACGAATTCTCCCGGTAAAGGTCCGTGTTTTCAGGCAATGCGACGGTTTCGCGCTGGATCGTCAGATCCGCGGCTTGATTATCCTCGATTACAAAGCTAAACGAATAGGATCCAATGCGAAGAACGTCATTCTGTGTAAGCGGCGTTGGGCCATTGACGCGCCGGTCGTTCACAAATGTGCCATTGCTGCTTCCCAGATCCTCAATAAGATAACTGCTTCCTTTACAAAGAATGCGGGCGTGCCTGCGGCTGATATTGGAGCCCTCCAACTTTACAGGAACTCCGGTGGATCGCCCGATGATGGTCTCCTCTGTTTCAATGGGAAATTGCTGGCCCGCGCCAACGATGCCTGTTGCGATAAGCAGCGCCATACGTAACTACTTCCTATCACCTGGAAATGGACCGTCCACACCATCGGGCGGCAATTGATCCGCGAATTGATCATCGTCTTTCAGTTCCTTCTTGAGTCGATAAAGTTCTGTTTTGAGTTTTGCGATTAGCGGTTTCTGATCCGAATCCGCATAGATATTCCGCAGTTCATTCGGGTCGCTCTTCAAATCGAAGAGTTCCCACTGATCCTTTTTCCAATAATAGATCAGCTTGTGAGTCTCGGTGCGCACACCGTAATGAGCGCGCGTGTTATGGTGGCCGGGATCATGATAATACCGGTAATACATGCTGGTACGCCAATTCGCGGGAGATTCTCCCTTCAAAATGGGGATGAGACTATGGCCCTGCATATCCGATGGTACGTGCAACCCCGCGACGTCCATGAAAGTTGGCGCGAAATCCGGATTGATGGTAAGCAATTCCTGGACGGAACCAGGCTTAATCACGCCGGGCCACCGAACCAGAAAAGGCATTTTGATCGATGGCTCATACATGAACCGTTTATCGAACAAGCCGTGATCGCCCAAAAAGAAACCCTGGTCGCTGGTATAAATAACAATCGTGTTCTCTCTTAACCCATTCGTATCCAGCCAGTCGAGGAGACGCCCGACGTTGTCATCCACAGACTGAATGCAGGCCAAATAGTCCTGCATGTACCGTTGATATTTCCATTTGTTCAATTCCTCCCCACGTAACTCCCTCTTTGTTCCATCGATGACAATTTCCACCTCTTTTGGTTTTTGATTGAGCCACTGATTTCGAGCAGAACCTTTAAGGTCAGAGGGAGGCTCAAGTTTCAAGTCGCGGCGCGTCAAATCGTCAAAAACACGCTGCTGATTCTCGTGCAAGGCATCCGTCCGAGTCGCGTAATCGTCACGCAGGGTTCGCGGTTCCGGAATCGTTCTGTTGGCGAACATAGCTTTATGCTTTTCATCGGGTTCCCAGGGGCGATGCGGCGCCTTGTGATGACACATTAGAAAGAACGGTTTGTCTTTTGGTCGATCTTTTAGAAACTCGATCGCAAGGTCGGTGATGACATCGGTTGCGTAACCCTCAATGGTTTTACGACCAGCAGGGGTGAAAAAATCGGGGTTATAATAGACGCCCTGCCCGGGAAGAATCATCCATTCATCGAATCCGGTCGGGTCGCTCCCCAAATGCCATTTGCCGATCATCCCCGTGTGGTAACCCGCCGCTTGTAAGTATTTCGCAACGGTGGGCTGCGACCCATCGAAACGATTGAAAACCGGAGCACCATTCAAGTGAGAATATTTGCCAGTTAAGATCGTAGCCCGGCTCGGTGTACAAATGGAATTGACTGCGAAACA
>JAQGOX010000642.1 GCA_028293365.1 Verrucomicrobiales bacterium
AATGCAGAGCGTGACTACATCGAAACTCTTCGCGATTATTGGATCGCGCGAGCCGATCTGCAAAAGGCAATTGGCGGGAAAATAGCCGGTAAAGAAACCGGAGCGGCCGCACCCATCTCCACAGCGATTCCAACGACCTCTCAGCCTCATCAGCACTAACCTATGATTAATCGAAGACAATTCGTCGGCGGGGCCGCCGCAGTGGCCGCGGGTTCCAGCATCTTAAAAAAACTGGAGGCAGCGGATAAGCCGGTGGATCGCCGCACTGACCCGGTAATTTCGCCGGATGGCTCCAATGCGAAGACTGGCAATCCAGAACTGTTTGCTCCCGGTGAACCGGGAAAGGACTACAACCCGGTCATTACTCCGAACAACATTAGTTTGCCGTGGAACATAAAAAACGGGGTTAAAGTCTATCATTTGATCGCGGAGCCAGTTCGGCATGAATTCGCACCGGGCCTGGTTGCAGAATGTTGGGGCTATAACGGGCATGTGCACGGACCGACCATCGAAGCCCTGGATGGAGATCGCATTCGCATCTACGTCACGAACCGTTTGCCGGCGGCTACTTCGGTGCATTGGCATGGAATTCTGTTGCCGAATGGCATGGATGGGGTCGCGGGACTAAATCAAAAAGCGATTCAACCGGGAGAAACGTTCAAATATGAATTCACTCTGCGGCAGCACGGTACCTTCATGTACCATTCGCACCACGATGAGATGACGCAGATGGCGCTCGGGTTGATGGGGATGTTCATCATCCATCCGCGCAATCCAAAATCCCGGCCGGACCGCGATTTCGCGCTTATGACGAGTGAGTGGAAAATCCCAGTGGGAACGAGCCGTCCGGATCCGAACGAGATGACGGATTTTAATATCTTCACATTCAACGCGAAGGCATTCCCCGGTACGGAACCGCTGGTGGTCAAGCTCGGAGAAAAGGTGAGGATTCGCTTCGGAAACTTAAGCGCGATGAGTCATCACCCCATCCACCTGCACGGATATCAGTTCAAGATCACAGAAACCGGCGGCGGCGAAATCGCAGAATCAGCACAGTTGCCCGAGGTTACAGCTTTGACGGCGGCAGGGACGACCCGCACCATTGAGTTTGTGGCGGACGCTCCCGGCGATTGGCCGATGCATTGCCACATGACTCATCATGTGATGAACCAGATGGGTCATCAGTTTGGCAATATGATTGGAGTGAACACTGAAGGACTGACCAAGAATATTCGGCGGTTCGTGCCCGGGTATATGACTATGGGGCAGGAAGGGATGGGAGATATGGGCGACATGGGGATGAAGAATCCGAAGAACAGCATCCCAATGGTGGGCGCACCGGGGCCATTCGATTACATCACGATGGGCGGAATGTTCACGATTCTGAAGGTGCGCGCTGGGATCAATAGTTACGCGGACCCGGGCTGGTATGAAAATCCGCCTGGAACCACGGCTGAGGCCGCATCCGAAGAGGATTTAAAACGGGATGAGATCAAGGTCGATGCGGTGAAACGAACCGCGGTCGGGCTCAATCGGAAGGATGAATGGTGCGGGCCGCGCGCTTAATCTAAATTTCAAGGAAAATTGCACTACGCAATATTGCAGAATGTAATTTCAAACTGGCCGCAAGAATGATTACCATCGATCATGAATTGGACCGAACAGGCCGCGGGCCGAGTGCTGATCATTAAACTCGGAGGCGACATCGATCTTCAGTATTCCCCGAAATTGCGGCAGCTTCTGCAGTCGAAGATTTCAACGAAGGTGCCGCTGCTACTCCTCGATTTTGCGGACGTCAGATATATCGACTCCTCAGGCCTGGCGACATTAGTGGAGTACTACAAGAATTCGCGTGCTTTTTCAGGGCGCCTCGCCGTTGCGGCCCTCAGCGAACGTGTTCATAGCATCTTTGATCTGGTGCGCCTGAGCGAGATCTTTGGAGTTTACGCAACCGTGCCGGAAGCGGAGGCGGCTCTCCTCGCAAAACCCTAAATGGGGATTCTCGCTTGAGCAGCTACCTCGAACTTAATTTTCGAATTCTTTATTGGCTGCTCGTGGGGCCGTTCCGGAAACAGCCGCTCAGGCTCAATCACATTTTTCAGCAGATCATCCGGATCGGAGTCGAGGCTCTGCCCATGTCCTGCCTCACCGCGTTCAGCATTGGCCTGACTCTGGCGATGCAGGCCTCGCATGAATTGGGAAAACTTGGCGCGAATATGTATGTGCCGAACCTCGTTGCCGTCAGCCTGCTTCGTGAACTCGGCCCTCTCTTGATTGGAGTCATTGTTATCGGACGAAGCGGCTCGGCGGTGACTGCGGAGCTTGGTACTATGAGGGTATCCGAGGAAATCGAAGCGCTGGGGGTCATGGCGATTAATCCGGTCCGGTTTCTGGTAGTTCCGCGGTTCATAGCGATGCTCATTATGCTCCCGGTCCTGACGATTTTCGGCAATTACCTCGGGATGGTAGGCGGTTGGTCGATCTGCCACTTTGCCCTGGATATGAATACGGCCGGCTACATTATGCGGTCGGTCGAGGCAACCCGTCTCTCCGATCTTTATTCCGGTCTTTGCAAAAGTTTTGTTTTCGCATGGCTTATCATCACGATCGCCTGCCATGCAGGCCTTCGGGTGGAGGGGGGCGCAGAAGGAGTGGGCATTGCGACCACGCAGTCTGTAGTTCATTCTCTGGTGGCCATTTTGATGGCCAACGCTGTGCTAACCGGGCTGTTTTTCTTTTTCTAAAAGTGACCACGCAGGAAAGAATCACGACGGTGGAAAATCCGGGAGCGGAAGGGGAACCCGTTATCGAAGTTCAGAATTTATTCAAGAAGCTCGGGGGCCGGATGGTCACAAATGGTGTCAGCTTTAAAGTGTACCGCGGTGACACCATGATCATCATGGGAGGAAGCGGTTGCGGAAAGAGCACGCTGCTCCGTCAAATTATCGGATCAATCAAGCCCACATCCGGATCAATCAAGATTTTCGGCGAGGAAATTACCGATATGAACGAAGCAGAGATGGGAAGGATCAGCAAGCGCTTCGGGATGTTGTTTCAATCGGGGGCGTTGCTGCAGTCGATGACCGTTGGAGAAAATGTCGCGTTGCCGCTGCTGGAACATAGCGATGTCGATGAGGAAATCGCGGAACTAGTGGTGAAAATGAAGCTTGAACTGGTCGGGTTGACCGGCTTCGAGGACCTCAAGCCGTCCGAGATCAGCGGTGGCATGAAAAAGCGCGTGGCTCTGGCGCGCGCTCTCGCGCTTGACCCGGAATTGCTTTTCAGCGATGAGCCGACATCCGGGCTCGATCCCGTGATGACCGCAGTAGTGGATCAGCTCACGCAGGATCTGACGCGCAAGCTTGGGATGACGGCAGTCGTGGTCACGCATGATATGACCAGCGCTTTTCGCATCGGCACGAAAATGATTATGCTGGGGACTGGACAAATGCAGGGCAAAATCATTGCGGAAGGAACCCCGCAGGAGATTTTGAAAAACCCCGATCCCATGCTCCAGCAATTTATCAAAGGGGAGGCCGACGGACCAATTCCGCTCCGACTTTCCAAGGGGGACTACTTGAAACGACTGCTGGGAACAAACTAACAAATGAAAACCAAAAACGGATCACAGTATCTCATAGGTATCACCGTGATCATTTGCAGTTTGGTGCTGCTCGGTGCGATGACCTTCGCGCTCACCGGCTACTCCCTCCGCAGGGCGGGTCGAAAACTTGATGTGGAATTTCGCGATGCCACCGGCATTAAACTGCATTCCGCAGTCAAATATGCCGGAAAGACCGCCGGATCGGTCGCGGCCATCCGCTTTCTGACATCCGAGGAACGAATCAAAGCCAGAAATCCGGAGAACGCGGTTCGAGTCACGCTCCAGTTCGACGACGAAGTTCCTCCATTGATGGTCGATCTGACGGCGCGGTTGGACGCAGAATCGCTACTCGGTGAGAAATTTATCGCGCTCAGTCCTGGGAAACCGAACGCCGCGCCTTTGCCGGATGGCACGGTGATACAGGGGGGTGAAGCAGGAAGTATCGATGCAGTAACTCGTTCTGCGGCCGCGGCAATTGATAATGTCAACGAACTGCTGAGGAAGTTGAAATCGGATTATCCCTCGTTAATCCCCCGTCTGGCCGACATTCTAAATCAGGGAAGTTCAATTCTGGTTCAAAGCAGCAATCTGGTGAACAATGCCGATAGCACGATCCTCAACGCCAATGGAGCTGTCACAAAACTTAAGGCCGACTATAACGACCTGATACCTAAATTGAGCTCCCTCTTCAAACAGGCCCAGAGCATCGCCACCAATGCAGATATCGCAGTGCAAAAAGTCTCGGCACTGGTCGATCGCGCCGATGGCGTCGTCAAAACGAATGAAGTTGACCTGGCAAAGATCGTGGCAGAATTGCGCGTCGTTTCCCAAAACCTGAAAATAGTCAGCACCTACGCTAAGGGTTTGACAGCAACGCTCGCTGAGAAACCATCGCGCCTTATCTGGAGCGGTCCCAAAAACGAAGTCCCGAGCGAAAAACAAATTCTCGATAGCGCGGACCCGGTTTCGATGGAAAAGTCCCGGAGGTAGTTAAACTGCATTGCCATGTCCTGCGAAAATCAGCTCGGGCGGTATAAGGTGCTCGTCGATACGGCTCGATGCTTCAGCCGGGTGATGGACCTCCAGACGTTGATTGACGAGATATTAAATCGTTCACAGGAAGTAATGCGGGCTGAAGCCTGCACGCTTTTTCTTCCGGATCCAGACACAAATGAATTGATCCTGCACTCGACGGATCCCAAACTGGCAGCCTTGCCGGAGCCATTGCGGATTCCACCAGGCAAAGGAATCGCTGGCGCGGTTTATCAGTCCCGACAAAAACTGGCCATCAGGGATGTTCAAAAGGACCCGAGGCATTATCAACCGATTGGACGCCAGGTTGGTTTCATTGCGCACGCGATGTTAACCATTCCATTGCTTGATGGCGCCGAATGCCTTGGAGTCATGCAGGCATTGAACCCGCGCGATCGGGATGAGTTCGATCAGCAGGATGAAGAGATTTTCGAAGGGTTCGGCGGCCTGATCGCGAACGCGCTGCTGCGCCTTGAAGCGGAACAACAGGAACGTGAACTTGTCCGCTCGAAACAGGAATTGCAGGTCGCCCGCGAGATACAGGAATCGTTCCTGCCGCCTAGTGTGCAGAATTTTGCATTCTGCCAGGTGCGGATGAATTATTTTCCGGCTTCGGCCGTTGGTGGAGATTTTTGCTCGGTGCATCCAATTGGGGAACACCGGCTCTTGCTCGGATTGGGAGATGTCACCGGAAAGGGCATTCCAGCGGCCCTCACCATGGCGCGCGCTACTGCCATGATTAAGGCGACGGTTGGCCAGATCGGGAACGATCTCGGCGAATGGGTTACGGCGCTAAACGAGCAATTTGTTCAGGACCTCCAGGGAGGACGGTTTATTGGTCTCACATTTTTACTCGCGGACGCAGAGACCTCGTCGTTGCAGGTCTGCGCGGCGGGCCAGTTTCCACCTTTATATTTCAACGGAAAAATCTGGGAGAGCTTCTCGTTACAGAATCATCTCCCCATGGGGATCGTGCCTTCGATCCGTTATCGAGCCGTAACGGCAGCCCTCAGACCCGGAGACACCTGGCTGCTTTTTTCCGATGGAATATCAGAGGCGCGCAACTGTTCCGGAGAGGATTTTGGTTTACAGAGATTCTTGGAAAGCCTGCCCCAAAGAGAGACGAGCGCCAAAACATTGGACGCAGCCGTTTCGGCGTGGCATCAATTCGTGAACGCAGCACCGCAACACGACGACGCCTCACTTCTGCTGCTTAAGTGGTCGGGAAAATCCCCGCCTTCCACCCTCCAAACTCTCTGTAGTCTTGAAACACTGGCTGCAGGACGCAAGTTCATCGAACAATGGGCGACGTTCGCCGGATATGATGATGTGACGATTGGGCAAATCGTTCTCGCTTGTGATGAAGCAACGACGAACGTATTCCGCCATGCTTATGGTGGAACCCCCGGGCCGCTGCGCTATCATGCGGCAGTCGATGGCGGCCACTTGGCCATTCGAATCGAAGACAGCGCCAAGCCAATCGATCCCAGTAAAGTAAAAGGCCGCGAACTCTCCGACCTCCGGCCCGGTGGATTAGGTACATTCATAATGAACCAGGTCTTTGAAGAAGTGAAATACGAGCCTATGCCCACCGGCACATCGTTACTCCTTCGGAAAGCGCTTCCGTAACGACTCAGAAAGCCCGCCGATCGCCAGTCTCAAGCGCACTGCCGATGAACTTGAATGTGATCGTCGATCTATTCTTATACGTCTCGGTTTATTGTCTCTTAGCCAGCACATCGGCAACCGAGCGGGAATTAATACGCGACAATCACTTCAAGTCTGGTTTTACTCTTTGGAAAACGACGCCGGGTCAACATGTGCCATACGGCGGCCAATGACGGCAATTCACTCAGGGAACTTTCCGTTTATGTAATTGCTGTGGGCGACCGATATCAAGGGCAGGATAGCATTCAGGTCCCAATCGTACTGGCGACCGCTGGGATCGCATAAATGCCATTTGACTTAAATAAGTTCGATTCGGAAACGCCATTCCTGCCACCGGGGTTTGAAATCATCGGACGTCTATTAGTCCTGCTGGATGACGATGCGGACGGAAGTAGCGAGGCGTTGGCGGCGGTTATCCGGATTGATGCCGGTTTGACTGCTGACGTGCTGCGTATTTCCAACAGCGCCGCCCACGCTGCGGCAAGTCGAACCGAGACGCTCCTTGATGCAATCACTCGCATCGGCCTGCGCGAGATATACCGGATCGTCACGAAAATTGTCACATCTCCTATACTTTCGAGCGTGCAGCAAACCGCGTCCGGGCGGATCGATCTTTGGAACCATTCATTGGCAGCGGCGGAGGCTGCGCAGTTTCTTGCAAGGAACACGGGCGATGACCCCGAAATAGCTTTTACCGCGGCGCTGCTGCACGACCTCGGCAAAGTCATGCTCGCCGGATCGATTGGCAAGGAGTACCTCGCGCTGCTGGACAGTTGTAAAAAAGAAAATCAGTTTTTTTGGGAGGCAGAAAAGCAAATATTCAGGATTGATCACACTGATGTCGGCGCACGATTGCTCCAACGGTGGAATTTCTCTCCAAGGATTGCTTCTGCAGTTCGTTATCATCACAACCCTGCCAGTTGCCACGACTCCCATCGGCGTCTGGCTGCACTTGTAAATGCTGGATCGGATCTTCCAGAAGATTTAAGGGGGTAATACGCATTTGCAAGGGCACTGGCAG
>JAQGOX010000689.1 GCA_028293365.1 Verrucomicrobiales bacterium
AGCGAACCTGGAGATTATTTTTTATTCCGTTCCATCACCAAATCAAGCCGAAGGTGGCAGCGAGCACGACCGCGAAAACGCGATTCGCCTCATCGCGGGCACATTAGATTGACCCGATATGTTCCAGAACATTGGTGAAATGATGCTGTTGCTTTGGCTGACCATTAAGGCCATTCCATCAGCCTGGCGCCAGAAACGAAAAATCCTCGAACAACTCTTCGAGATCGGCAATGCCAGCCTGCTTATGGCCTGCATTCTTTCGCTTTTCATCGGGGGCGTGATCGCTCTGCAAAGTGGCCCGGTTCTGCGGACTCGCGGATTGGTGAGCGCCCTGGGAGGACTGGTCGGTCTTTCGATTTGCAAGGAATTGGCGCCGGTAATGATGGCGATTCTCATCTCGGGTCGCATCGGTTCGTCGATGACTGCGGAAATCGGGTCGATGGCTGTCTACCAGGAAATCGATGCTCTTAAGACCATGAACATCAATCCGGTTCGATACCTGGTGGTTCCAAGAATGATCGCAATCTGCATCTCACTGCCAGTTCTGGTGATGTTTTCCATTCTGGTTGCATGGCTCGGCGGAGCATTGGTGGCCGCGTTCAACCGCGAAATTGGTGTCAGCATGGAATCGTTTTTCAACAATTTACGGAATGTGGTCGAGGTGCGGGACGTCGTGAACGGGTTGATCAAAAGCTTTGTCTTCGCCGTCGTTATCGGGATTGTCGCCTGCCATCAAGGGCTCCAAACCATCGGAGGACCGCGCGGAATTGGTCGCTCGGTGACCAAAGCAGTGGTGAATTCGTTGGTCTTGATTCTCATTCTTGACTATTTCCTGACACGCTTTCTGCTCTATTTTGACAAATGAGCACTAAGGAATCGACTGATCGCGGGGTAGCCGTCGAAGTGCGCGGATTGCGCAAGAGCTTCAACGGTCAAATGGTGCTTAAAGGGATCGACCTCAAGATCGCTGCCGGCGAAATCTTCGTGATCATGGGGCCCAGCGGCGCTGGCAAGAGCGTCTTATTGAAACACATGATCGGTCTGGAAACGCCTGATCAAGGCGAAGTCCTCATCGAGGGCATCCCGGTACAGGGCGCGCACGTGATGGACCGCTTTCGGCTCGCCATGATCTTTCAGTCCGGCGCCTTGTTGAACTCCCTGACTGTGGGAGAAAATGTCGGACTTTATTTGCGCGAACACCGCTCCAAGCCCCCTCGTGAAATTGACCTGATTGTCCGCGAGAAACTGGACCTTGTGGGCCTTAAAGGGGTCGAAGACCGTTATCCGAATGAACTTTCAGGTGGTATGAAAAAGCGGGTCGCGATCGCCCGGGGATTGGTGATCGAACCACAGTTATTGCTCTACGATGAGCCTACCAGCGAATTGGATCCCATCAGCGCTGTGACGATTGCTGAAGAAATCCTTAATCTAAACCGACGGATTCATGCTACATCAGTAGTGGTAACGCATGATCGCGACCTCGCCTTTGGAGTCGCGGATCGAATCGCCATCATTGACGAGGGCAAAATTGTGCTGGTGGGATCGCCAGACGAAGTGAAGGCAAATCCAAATTCCGTGGTGCAACGATTTATTACAGCCGATTTTAGAAAAGAAAAACCAACACTATGAAAAACACGCTCGAAACCCGACTGGGCATCTTTTTCGCGCTCGCCCTGCTGGCAGCGGTCATCGTTCTGGAAATGGCTGGTGGCGGCGACTCCTTCCGGCGCGGTTTCCCAGTGCGTTCACAATTCAAAAACATCCAGGAATTGAAGGTTGGCGATCCCGTCCGCATGGCGGGTGTTGACGTGGGACGCGTGCAGAAAGTTGCACTCGCCGGCGAACGCGTTGAAGTTGCGATGAAACTAAACAACGGCACGCAGGTCCGGACCGATAGTAAAGCGACGATCAAGTTCGTGGGATTGTTAGGTCAAAACTTCGTCTCAATCGACTTTGGGACCAGTGGTGCTCCGTTAATAACCCCCAATGCCCTTCTGGAAAGCACGGAACAGGCGGATTTAAACACATTAATGGTAAAGCTCGAAAATGTTGCGGCAGGCGTGGAGGGACTTACCAAGAATTTCAGCGGCGAGAACATTAACAACCTGCTCGGGCCATTCACCGATTTCTTGAAACAAAACAGTCCTCGTATCGCGGCGATTCTGGCGAATATTCAGGTCGTATCGACGCAAATTGCGGAAGGAAAAGGCACAGTGGGACGTTTGATCACGGATGATTCACTCTATAATTCTGCACTCGCGACGGTCAAGAATCTCGATGCAACGACAACGGAAATTAAGCCACTTTTTGACCAGGCTAAATTGACGCTGAACAAAGCAAACCTGATCATTGATGATGTCAATCAGGGCAAAGGCACCGTAGGCAAGCTGGTGAAAGACGAAACGCTGTATCGCGAAACGACTTCGGCCATGAGCAACATTCGTGAAATTGTGGAGAAGATTAACCGTGGACAGGGCACCGTCGGCAAACTCGTGAATGACGAAAGCTTCCTGAAGAACGCCAAAATGACACTTCAGAAAGTCGATAAAGCAACCGAGGGCCTCGAAGATCAAGGTCCACTCAGTGTTCTTGGAATCGCGATTGGCGGGCTGTTTTAGCCGAAGATTGCGTGGATGATTAACCCGTCATCCGCGCCAACGTATCTTAATCCCGGTGTCGTGAACCTTCGAAAGTTCTGTCCCCGAGTTTGGACTTTCACGTTGTCAAGTTAAGCACTAAACCCCCGCCGGAATGGCTTTAACCATTCCGGGTTCCGGCTGCCGGCTTGCGGGCGGTTTACCAGATCCCTGGAAACTTCTCCAATAACGCAGAGGGACACAGGCAAGTCCGAGAATCAGCAGTTGGCTCACATCAAACGCCATCAGCCATTTGAATGCCTGATCCATGAACCCATAGGAATGGAGACCAATCCCTAGCATGTTCACTCCGAACCAGGAAAAGCTCGTCACGATATTTCCGAAGACGACCATACCCATTAGACCGCGTTCGCGGACCATTCCACCCATCCGCGCATGCAAAATCGCCGCGTTCCAAATTACGATCAAGAGCGCGCCATTTTCCTTGGGATCCCAGCCCCAGAATCGGCCCCATGATTGATCCGCCCAAATGCCGCCTAGAACCGTTCCCACGAAACTAAAAAGGGTGGCAAAGCAGACAATGCCATAAGCCATGCGAGTTAATGACTTACCGGTTTGCACTGACAATGAACGAGTGAGTGCGCCACGGATAATGTAGAGAATACCGAGAAATCCAGCCAGGAACGTTGAAGCGTACCCGAGAGTCACAATAACAACATGCGTAGCGAGCCAGAAATTCGTATCCAACACTGCCTGCAACATTTCCATCGTATCGCCGTCCAGCGAAAGATTGTGAGCGATGACCAACGTAGTGAAGCCTATGCACGAGGCGGTCACGGCTCCGATGCCATCACGATAAATCCTTTCAAGAATCAAGCCGAGCACCACTGCACCCCAGCCAATAAAAATAGCGGATGAGTACAGGTTCGTGACTGGTGGACGTCCTTCAAGCACCATTCGAAAGATTAACCCTGCGGTATGAACTACCAATGAAACTATCAGCAGGCGAAATGCCGTGCGGTTCAACCACGGAGACCAGTTAAACCAATAGGCCAGAGCGAAGATGAGCCCTGTCAGATACAAAATCATGCTTTTGTAAAATGGCGCGAAGTCGTTGAAGAACGATTCATGAATTCCCTTCTTTAACTCCGGGATGAATTGGGGCGTCAGATAAGCTCTATAGTCAGCCACCGCTCGATTGAACTCGCCAGGTTTGTTCTGCGCGAAAGCTTCGGCCATCTGCGCGTAATATTCAACCGCCGGGTCGATCTTCAGCGAGTGCATCGATTCTTTCAGGCTGGCGCCTACGGTCAGCCATCCATCTCGATTATGAACGGAGTCAGTGGGCGGCACGACGAGTGGATAGGCAACCTTGGCAAGCAT
>JAQGOX010000711.1 GCA_028293365.1 Verrucomicrobiales bacterium
ACGCTTGAAGACTTCAGTGATTGCACCGCACGGAGGTGCGATTGATGTCCCCTTCCAAAGACATTGTACTGATCCAGATCAAAACCGCCGCGAACCTGATCGTAACTTCCGTATCCAAAGAGCAAACTGAAATCGATATGTTTTCCCTCTTTCACCCTGTAAAGAATATCGCGCGTCTCTTCATCAATCGCTTTGTAGTCGAGTTCCACCGAATCGAAGATTCCCAGTCGGGCGAGCCTATATCGCCCCTGTTCCACAGCCACCGGGTCAAGCGGGTCACCTTCGGTAAGCCGCACGCGACGCTGCATCATGGAGAGCTTCGTATCCTTTTGTCCTTCAAACAGGATGTTACCAATATAAATAGGCTTGCCAGTGGTAACTTTTGCGATGAAATGGAGGCCTTCGGTGGCCCCTTCATTATCGCGCCCCTTTTCAATAATTTGCACCTTCGTATCAGCGTATCCCTGCGTATAAAACCGTTTTTTTAACTGTTGCACATAATCTTGAATCCAGAGGCGCGTATAGACTGCGTTGGTTTTTATCGTCGCGACTTCGGATGCGTCTTTCGAATCGGGATAAAACACCTCATTTTCAATCGTTCGCACATACGCTTTTTTTCCTTCGGTCACGATAATGTCGGCACTGACCGCACCGGTTACGTCATCGCGGACGATGTTGGTTGCCGTCACTGTAGCATGTTCAAATCCGCGCCGTTGCAGGGTTTCCTCAAGGTTATCTGCTGCCCGGCGAAGTTGTTGTGGTGTATAAATACGGGTCTTGCGCAGCGGAATAAGCGCATCGGTTTCGACAAAAAAATGACGAGCTTCCTTTTCGGTCAAGTTCGTTAAACCTGAGAACGATACCTTTTCGTAATAAAACAATGGGCCTTTATGAATGGTGAAATGTACATTCGTTGCCTGCCATGTGCGCGGAAGCGGATCACGAATGACTCCCGTCCATTCGGCTCTCTGGCGGCTGCCTGTATTCAGGTTGATCTCCACGGATACGCTTCCTTTTAGAAATCCATCGTGATTGATGCGCGAGAGCAGAATTAAAGCGGCGTCCTCGATATAATTTGCCGAAATAAACTCAGGCTTTTTACCGGCCTGTTCGAGCATCTTAAGTGTTTTTTTCAGTTGCAGATCACCGAGCACTCCGTATCCGGAAATGCGAACCTTGGCGGTATTGGTTTCACTCTTTGCAAGAGTCTGTAACGAAGTTACACAGAATAACAGGAAAGTGCAGAGCCCAATTCGAGTAGATCGAATGGCGCGAAGGTGCGGGATCATCGGGAATAAAGTCTCCACTTGAATCCTGCGTTCAACGCGCTAAAACGATCGTACTCGCCAACCAGGGACCAGTTTTTGCTCAATCGATATTCCACTGCATAAGTTTGGCGGCCCTGATCGGAGATGTCCTCACCCGAGTGGACTGTCAGACGTTCTGCGCCAGGTTCATCCGACCCAAATTTGGCCCAAAGACTCTTTCCGAGGAATAAAGCGAGGGTTCCGGCTTTTTGTTGGGTTGAGAAGGTCAGCTCATGCCGCGGCAACTGGCCGGCGGTTAGCATAAGCACGATTTCCTCGGAAGTGAGTGGAGGTGTGGATGAGAACTCAATCGCCGGGACATCTACCGGACCATTCACTTCCATTTTCAATTCATAACCAAAAGCTCGCGCTCCCGCATTAACGAATACCGTGGGTAAATAGGGATTTTCTGAAGCTAGCGTGATCAAACCTTGTTTGACTTCCAGGTTTGCGAATGGAAATTGAATAAATCCCGAATTGATTCTCGCATCACCGAGCGCGAGCGGTTCGAGCAGCGTGCCCGTGATTTTGAAATCGCTTGAAACCTCGCCCTGGAAGAAAGGGCTCCGAACTTTCATAAATCGATCGCCCCTGACCCGCAAATCCAGCGCCCAGGTGGAAAATGGCTCCAATTCGATACTGAAATAGGGTGGCCGGTTGCGCGGTTTCGCCAGACGGCCCGGGACCAGAAATTTGAGATCGCTCAGGAAGAAACTATTTCGGAGATCCACCGCACCTGAAATTCTGGGGGCTGTTCTCGCATCGTGCATTACGGTCAGGTTTACATCGCTTCGCAGGATAAGATCCGGCCGGCGGGCGAGAGGAACGTTTGTTCCGGTTATCCGAAGATTCAATCCCGGAAACCCGGTGGCCAGGAGCGGTTCAGACCAGTCCACAGCGCCAGTGACTGCCAGGTTTTCACCGGCCAGTTCACCGCTGAAGTTTTTGATTTGAATCATCCGGTTGCTGAGTTGAATCGAAGCAGCGATTTCCTGAACGGGACCAAGTGATTCAATCGGACGTGTCGACAGCCCCTTCACAGCGATTTCACCGTTTAGTTGAAGAGGCGGCGTAATGGCAAGACTCACACTAGCGACCCCTTCAGGCGCGAGCATCGCTGGGACATAATGCGAAAAAGGAGCAACCTGAACGTTCGTCCCCTGCAGGGTTACGGTCGCATTTGTAGTGAAATATTCGAAAATCTGGTTTTGTGACCTTCGCCAGAGATTTTCGACCAGAGAAACCCTGGCGCTGGAGTGTAAGAACTGTTGTTCGATTGAGAAATCTAATCCTTCCACATCCAGCACTCGCTCATTCAACGTCGCCTCGAGTCGAATGTTTTCCAGGCGTGGGATTGCTTGCTTAATTCGAGTGGTATGAATGTCACTGGCAGTCAGATTCAGGTGTCCGATCGGTTCTTTCGTTTTCCCTGTGACGTCGAGTTTCAAGACCGGATCCTGAATGTAAATGCCAGTCCACCTTCCAAGGGCATCCCAGAATTTCGCATTTGGAGCGGAGGCTGCGTGGAAATTGACTTCGCGACTACCGGATATCTGCAAATGTTTTCCCTGGATCTCTCCCGGATAAATCCGCACGGGCAATGTTCCTTCTGCGCGAAATATTGTTCCGGATGCGGCGGACACGTTCAACCCGTTCACCGACAAGCCCGTATTATCAGCCTGAAAATCGAGGGAAGAGTTTACAAGACCCAGTTCTCGAACGGCAGCGCTAT
>JAQGOX010000736.1 GCA_028293365.1 Verrucomicrobiales bacterium
GGCCAGAGCGCTCAAGCTTTCCGAAATTGTCCAATTCAGTATTCATGACTTGCTGAGGCAATCCGCGGAATTCACCCAGAATGTGTAACTGAAGTTCCTTGGGCATGCGGGCCAACTCACCTGCACTTGTGGGGTTAAAGATGATTTGTAAGGGTCGCATGATTTACAATGGTAGCGCGTACGGGAATCGCACCCGTCTTTCAGCCTTGAGAGGGCCGTGTCCTAACTGATAGACGAACGCGCCAACCGGAGCGCCCATGATATTTCCCAATCTTACGATGTCAATGCGATCCCTATCGAATTGTTTCGACGTGCCGTTTGCTCCGTGTTTGCATGGGAGAGGCGGAGTTTTGGCGCGCCAAGTGTTCGGCCTCTCGGTGCTCCGCGTTCGTCGCAACTTTCCCTTCCTCCGTTTCGTGGGTCGGGATTAAAGCGGGGAACGGAGCGCGTATAGGGTGATCGGATTGAACTCTTTGGTCCAAGAATCGATCGGCTACCAAGGCGACGCGCTCCGTTGGCCTTTTCACCCAGATTTAATCGCACTCCGGTTCGCGCATTACTTGGTTGCGGGCCGTGAGGACAGGTGGTTAGGTCTATGCATGAGCAATCTCCGGGATCTATTGGATACTTTCCTGCGGCGGACGCCGCAACTCGGAAAAGGCGTTTATATCGCAAAGGGCGCGGTGGTGGTCGGCGATGTCATGATTGGTGATTATTCAAGCGTCTGGTACAACGCGGTCTTGCGCGGAGATATCAACCGTATCGAGCTTGGCCATCACACCAATATCCAGGACAGTGCGGTGGTGCATCTCGCCGAGGAATTCCCGTGCATTATCGGCAATTATGTGACCGTCGGGCATTCAGCCGTGGTGCATGCCTGCACTATTGGTGATGAAACACTGGTAGGTATGGGGGCGATAATTCTGGATGGGGCGGTTGTTGGTCGGCAATGCATCATCGGAGCGAACGCTTTGGTGACTCAGGGTGCTGAAATTCCAGAAGGCTCATTGGTACTGGGTTCGCCCGGACGCGTGGTGCGAACTCTGACTCATGAGCAGCGCAGTTCGCTCAAAAGCTGGGCCGACAAATATGTTGTGAACGGGGAATATTGCCTGGAATTCGAAATAAATGTTGGCGGCCCAGCTATTTGCGAATCGAATTGAACCAGCCCGGAAAGCCGCGAACAACTCCAAGGTGTGTGCACAAGGAGGATCAGGGTGTGCGTGCGAACACACACTTTGCGGCGCGTTTCGAATATGAGAGCGTGCGGTGAACCTGGAACTCGGACAAGCAACTACCGTCATTGACGAGGTCAACGCGGCTTTGCTATGGTCTGAACCGAACCCAAATTATTTGATATGAAAGTTTTTAAGATACAGTCCGGGGTCCATAATCGGACTCGAGGTTTTACGCTGATTGAATTGCTGGTAGTTATCGCCATCATCGCCATTTTGGCTAGCATGCTGCTTCCCGCGCTCGGCAAATCGAAAGCCAAGGCGCAGGGAATCTTCTGTATGAATAATACGAAGCAGCTTGTACTGGCCAACCACATGTACTCGGCCGATAACAATGAATTTTTCCCCGGAGCTTTTCACGGAGGGCTAGCCTCGGCTCCGACTCCCAACGATCCCAGGGCTCCCTGGGTTGTGGGTTGGCTTACATGGGATTCGAGCCAGCACAACACGAATACGCTCTATTTAACCGATCCGCGGTATTCAAAATTGGCTTCGTATTTTGCCAATTCAAAAAATATCTTTAAATGCCCTGCGGACAAATTCCTCAGCGGCGCGCAACGCAAGCTCGGATGGACAGCGCGAGTCCGAAGCGTTTCGAGCAATATCGGCATTGGAACCGGAAATGCAGAAGAAGGACCCTGGGACGCAGCTACTTATCTCCACGTTTACAAGACCTCCGACATCAAAACAATCGCACCGAGCGATGCCTGGATTTATACGGACGAGCATCCTGACAGTATCAATGACGCAGGACTTTTTAACCCGACAAGCGCTACCACGTGGGTTGATTGTCCCGCAAATTACCATAATGGTGCTTGTGGTTTTGCATTTACGGACGGCCACTCCGAAATTCATAAATGGATCGGAGGCGGAATGCGCGGCTTGAAGATAACTACGACTGGGTTTTCTTCACCACAGGTTAAAACTCCGGCAGATAAAGCCGACATTCGGTGGATGAGAACGCATACCCCGACCAAACCGAATGCAGTAATCCAATAATCCTCAACTCCCTTTTGCGGCGCTGCCGCTGGAAAAAGAGGCCGGCGAAAGTCGGCCTCTTTTTCGTGTACTGTTCTGTTCGCACTGAAAAGGTACTACGTAACTACTGCGATAAATAAACCTTACTTCTCAAACAAATCGAAAAGCTGCTGATCCAGTTTTTCGCGAACTTCATCGATCGTAATACGGTTCACTATATCAGCGGCGAATGCGTGGACCAGCATGCGGCGGGCATTGTCCAATCCAATACCCCGCGCGCGCAGGTAGAATATGGCTTCTTCTTCGAGCTGACCGACGGTGGCGCCGTGAGTGCAACGCACGTCGTCGGCAAAGATTTCCAATTGTGGTTTAGTATTGACCGTGGCGTCGTCAGAGAGAAGCAGATTCCGATTGGTCTGCTTCGCATCCGTTTTTTGGGCGTCGGGACGAACGAAAATTTTTCCGTTAAAAACTCCGGTGGCACGATCGTTTAAGATGCCGTGGTAAAATTCGTGACTATTGCAATGAGGCTTCGCGTGTTCGAGGGCGGTATGGTGATCGACGAGCTGATCGCCTTTAGCCAGATAAAGACCGTTCAACGTGCATTCGATTCCAGAGCCGTCCAAAACTCCATTGATATTGTTTCGGGCCAGCTTTGCACCGATTGAAATCGAGTGGGAGAGGAGATGGCTGCGAGCGGCCTGATGCGCTTGAATAGTCGCGATATGAAATGCGGCAGCGCTTTCCTCCTGGAGTTTGCAATGTTCAATGCGGGCGCCTCCTTCAAGATCGATCTCGGTAACGGCGCTGCTGAAATATTCCTCCGCTTCGAACCCAACATAATGCTCAATCACCTTTGCCTCACTCTCAGGGCCGGCCACGATCAGAGTGCGCGGGAATGTCGTGATCGGCTCTTTTGGCGACGAAGTAAAATGCAGAATATGGATTGGTTTGGTCAACTTGACCTGACCGGGAAGAACGATGACAGCGGCGTCATAGACGAAAGCGGTGTTTAATGCCACAAATGCGTTCTCATTGGCCCGCGCCTGCCGCCCCAAATGTTTTCTAAGTGCTGGCAAAAGAAAAACCGCATCGTTCGTTGGCGAGTTATGCTTCGCGGCAGTGCTCAAAGCGGCGGATAACGTTCCGATGATTCCACCCTCCTGAGTCGTCTCGGTTCCCTGGAGCGCGATGTTCGACAGCGCGGGAAGAAAACTGCCATTGGAAAAAACCAACCGATAGCAATCCAAGCCGAAACCATGGGCTTCGATCAAGTCAGGAGAAAGCCGATCTTCAACCCGAGTCCGAAATGGCAGTTTGGCGATCGGCGCGACGTTTGTGTAGCGCCACTCCTCATCCTTAAGAGTCGGAAAACCGAGCTCGGCAAAATGGGAGATCCCCGCCTTGCGAATGGCCTGGAGCCAATGAGGAGAGCTCTCAGCCGTGGATCGTTCGAAAACGTCAAAGGCGGTGAGATGCAGGTTTGTATTAATCCTGCCGGATGAAGGAGCAGTTTGTATCATCGCGTAAGGGCAGACTGTTCTTCGATCAACCAATCGTAACCGCGCTCTTCGAGCTCGAGAGCCAGGCTTTTATCTCCCGACTTGATGATCCGGCCGTTGTAAAGGACGTGCACAAAGTCTGGCACGATATAGTTTAACAATCGCTGATAGTGTGTAATCAGCAATTGCGCATTGTCCGGCCGCTTGAGTTTATTCACCCCGGACGCGACAATTCGCAATGCATCAATGTCAAGGCCAGAGTCGGTTTCATCGAGAATAGCCAGCTTCGGTTCCAACACTGCCATTTGGAAGATCTCATTTCGCTTCTTTTCTCCACCGGAGAATCCCTCGTTTACGGGACGCTTCAGCAAACTCTCATCCAATTCGAGAATTTTCATTTTCTCTTTGATGAGGATCAAAAACTCCATGGCATCCAGTTCCGTAAGACCCTTGTGCTTGCGGACTTCATTGAGAGCCGCCTTGAGAAAATAGGTGCTGTTCACACCGGGAATTTCGACGGGATATTGAAATGCCAAAAATACTCCCTCCCGCGCCCTTTCCTCGGGGTCCAGCTCCAGCAGGTCTTTCCCCTGGAACAGAATTTGGCCCTCGGTTATCGCGTATTCTTCACGTCCCACCAGCACCTGAGCCAAAGTACTCTTGCCGGTCCCATTCGGGCCCATAATGGCATGGACCTCACCGGCATTAATGGTGAGATCAATACCTTTGAGGATTTTTTTCCCCTCGATTTCAGCGTGTAAATTTCGTATTTCTAACATTTAACTCCTTATCCATGAACAAGTTGCAAAACATCTTTTCATTACCGCCCTTAACCAACGCTGCCTTCAAGACTGACCCCAAGGAGTTTCTGGGCCTCGACGGCGAACTCCATTGGCAGTTGCTTGAAAACTTCCTTGCAATAACCGTTCACGATCATGTTAACCGCATCCTGCGTCGAGATACCACGCTGGTTACAGTAGAATATCTGATCTTCGCCGATTTTAGAAGTGGACGCTTCATGCTCGACCTGAGACGAAGTGTTCTTGACCTCTATATATGGAAACGTGT
>JAQGOX010000752.1 GCA_028293365.1 Verrucomicrobiales bacterium
TGCGTCATGTCGCGTTGGACAACGCGATCCAGTTCGGCAGTCTTTTCAGCGAACGGATAATAACCGATATACTTCGGGATCTGAAAGTGGCGGCGTCCCGCTGTAATTATGCGCGTGTTTTTTTGAATGGAAAATTTGCCGGAGTTTTTGTGAACGTTGAGCGGATCGACAGGCCATTCCTGAAAAGGAATTTCAGTGCGGAAAACGGGGTATTGTTCAAGGTTGATGAGGGAGGTCCAGGAGCGGATTTTCGTTATATTGGTGACGATTCGGCACTTTATCAAAATACATTCGAGCTGCACTTGGGGAAAAAGGCCGATTCTTTTAACGAATTGCTGGGATTACTTCGCAGGGTGAATAACCCCGCAACCACTGAAACGCAATTGCGGGAGAGTTGGGACATGGATTCATTCATGACAACGACTGCGGTCATGCTATTTGCGGGAGCTTTTGATCAATACACGGGCTGGTCACCGCATAATTACTATTAGTATCAGAGTCGAAACGATCACCGATGGACCTATATTCCGTGGGATCTGGATGTAGGCTTCGCCGACCACGCGTTTGGGCGCGTGCCAGTGCTGAGCGGTTGGAACGCGGCTTGGCCCGCGCCAGTTCCGGGACGGCCATTGATGGAGCGTATCATTGAAGACAAACATTTCCTGGGGATTTACCGCGAAAAAGCGAAGTCTATTCTGGAGGCTCATTTCAGGCCTGACGTTTTGATACCAAAATTGCGGTTGCTTTACGCCCAAATTGAAGCGGACCTGAAACATGACCCGTTTCCTCCGCGCCGAGTCACGGTGCCCTCAGATACTGGTTATGACGACATCCTCCGATCCATGGAGGCTTTCATTCGTGACCGTTACAAGTTGGCTCGAGCGCAATTGGATGCACCCGGTAACCGGCCTCAACCGCAAAATCTGAAACCTGACTCCGAACAAGAAAATCCGCATCCAGGCCCGCCTTCCGCTGATGCGCCAACCGATCTGCGCGTCGTGAAAGTGACAGCGTCCTCCGTGGAATTGAGTTGGGTTGACCACGCGGACCATGAAATGGCAGTGGTGGTCCAGCGATGTTCGGGAGAGACCGCGACAGATTTCGTCAATGCGATAGGACAACCTGGACAGAATATTACTACTGCAACCGATCATAATATCCAAGCCGGCCATACTTATCGCTACCGGGTTTATGCGGTCTTCCCGAGTCCAACAGGGCCGCGAGGGACCGGAGTATCCAATGTTATCACTGTTCGTGTTCCAGGCATTTAATCCAACCGACAGGATGCAGGTGACGGTGAAGAATATCCTGAGTTGCGTACGCAGATTTTCTTGCTTGCCCTGTATTGGAACCGACAGAATTCGGCACAATGGTTGCGATTACACATCGAATTTATGATTGAAGCCTGGGTTGCGTTATCGGCTCTTCTTTCTTTGGCAGGTTGGCTCCTTTCCTGGTTTGGGGCTTTGACAACGACAAGCTACGTAATCTTGTCGCCCGTTCTTTTAATAGCAGCGATTTATTGGGGGCGGAACTCGGACGGTCCATTTGATTTCAAGAGGTGGTTATCGAAACGACAAAGAACGTTTTCGAGATCGTTACCGTTGTGTTTCGCGCTCCTCGCTGGCTTGGCACTGCTCGGAGCGCTTATTCATTTGCCAAACAACCACGATGGACTGACTTATCGTGTTCCCCGAATGTTGCATTGGATGGCGGAAGGCCGTTGGCATTGGTTTGATGCCAGCGACTCGCGCATGAATTCCCGCACCTGTGCGACGGAATGGATCCTTATGCCGATCCTGGCGCTAACCCACTCGGATCGCCTTTTCTGGCTTCCCAATTTCTTTTGTTTTCTTCTGCTTCCCGGACTGTTTTTTCGAGTCTTTAGAATAGCTGGAGTGCGCAGGCGGGTGGCATGGAATTGGATGTGGTTGTTGCCGACCGGGTACGGGTTCATTCTCCAGGCAGGAAGCATTGCGAACGATTTGCCGGCCGTAGTATTCGGTCTTGCGGCCGTCGATTTTGCGGTGCGCGCGGCGCGTCTGCGCAGCTTCCGATTACTGATGCTGTCGATGCTTTCGGCGTCGCTGCTGAGTAGTGTTAAAACGAGTAATGCGCCGCTCATGCTGGTGTGGTTATTACCAGCTCTAGCGTCTTATAAACTGGTTTTGGCTCGACCGTTCCAGTTCATCTTTTTCGCAGCCTGGGCAGTTTTGATTTCATTTCTACCGACCGCTTTGCTCAACGTTAAATATTGTGGAGACTGGACGGGCTATGCGCTTGAGAAGGTTGCTGTGGCCAAGGATCCGATTACCGGAATCGTTGGCAACACTGTGGGCCTGTTAATCGAGAATTCGGTGCCGCCAATCTTTCCGTTCGCCGGTTGGTGGAATGCGCATATAGACTCGATGCCCGCGCGGTTGCATCAACACATCTTAGATAGCTTCGAGGCGCTTTATGGGCACGTCTGGGAGTTGCAGCAGGAAGAAATAGCAGGCCTCGGATTTGGTATCATGCTCCTGATTGCCGCCGCGTGCACCGCTCGGCTCTGGGATCGCCCGCCTCAATCGCGTCGCGCGTATTCGTTGTCGTCGAGCACACAGGGTAGCGGGAAAGACAGCTCCATTGCGGCCAAATTAGTTTGGTGGGGCCTTGTTGTGGCCCCGTGGGTTTCTCTCCTGGTTTATATGTCGAAGGCGGCGATTTATCCCGCTAGTCGATTACTTCTGCCTTTCTATCCTTTTTTGCTGGTCGTCTTTTTACGAACCGGGGCGGCGGAGGCTGCGTTGCGGACCCATGTATGGAAAAGACTGGTGCAACTCGTGCTGGCTCTGGCATTTCTCGTGATTATTTTAACGCCCTCCCGGCCACTCTGGCCTTCGCAAAAAGTGTTCACGGCTCTCGAACAGAAATTTCCGGGCAAACCAATTATCACGCGCGCCAACAGAGTTTATTATGCGTACGCGACCCGGCACGATGTGTTTAGTATTCTACTCTCCTATTTGGGCCCGGACGTGCACAAGCTTGGCTGGATATCGGGGGGCGCTGGATTAGAGACCGACCTTTGGCGGCCTTTTGGCTCCAGAGTCGTCGTTCGTGCCTCGATCACTTATTCAGCAGCCGCGCTGGTGCAACGGGAGCTGCGCTTTATTGTGCTTAATCGGAATTTACTGCCGCGCGATGCTGATTTGGAGACGTGGCTGGCCA
>JAQGOX010000814.1 GCA_028293365.1 Verrucomicrobiales bacterium
ACAGCAATCGAAAAGCCCGCGGATGCACGCGCCACAACCCTGCCGAATGCACCGCCAGCAAGCCCAATGCTCCCATCATCATTCCAGAAGCGCCAACTCCAAGGTAGGGCAGGGGATACAACATGAGTCCCGCCACATTCCCCAACATCCCTGCTAGGAAGGTCAGCAACAAAGTGAGCCCAAAACCGAATCGCGGCATGGCCAGCGCAAGCATGATCACGCCAAAACTGATATTTCCCATCAAATGTGCGAGATCCGCATGCAATGTGACTGCCGTAAATAGGCGCCACCATTCCCCGGCCCGAACCCGGACGCTGTCCATGTTCCCTGCATCGATAATTTGCGGCCACACTCCTGAGCACCAATGAACAATTGCCAGGAATGCGCACCAAAAAACTGCTCCGGTATGAAATCGTAGTTCTGCGCCTTCCGACAATGTTTTGGTAAGGTGCCAGCCTCTATTTTCCAGGCGAAACCGTCGAATTGCGTCCAACGCCCGCTCTTGTTCGTTGTCGTTGATCTCCAGCCCCCAATTCGCCTGTTCGGGAAAGGCTAGAATGGTCGCGTCGATTCCCTGACTGGCCAGCACAAGACTCCAATCCATTGCCTGCCGCTCCGAACGCGCTCGGATAGTGGCTCGCCCCGTTCTGCTCAAAATGTCTGCCGAATTCCCGTTCACGTTCTTGTTTCGACCACTTTACCAGAAGGAACGCACAAAGAAAGCCTTCGTGGCTCAGCGAGGGTTGGTTTCTTTATTCGAAAACCGTTGGAAATCTTCCTTTACCGGGAACCGGTGTTTTCTGCTACGTTCGTATTTGGGTAACGGTGGTCAGGAAGAGTTTCCAGAGACCGGGATTACTCAACGCGTGTTATGAAAAATAGAAATGACGTCGGGTATAGTTATCACCGGATCCTCAAAGGGACTCTATTTGTCTTGATCTGCGGACTGGTAACCGCGTCCTCAGCGCTTAACGCGACTCCATCGGGAGAGCCCATCTGCGGAACGCCCAGCAGTTTCGATTTTGTGCAGGCCGTTCGCGCCAAAAATGCGCTGACGGCGAAAAAGGCAACCACAATCCGGGCGCAGCAGACCACCCTGCCACCGACTCTGTTGATCGAGTCACTGTCTCCTTCGAATAGCGCGCGGCTGACGCTCGGCGGGAGTCCTGGTCAGAGTTACCAGCTCGAAGCGACCTCGGATCTGGATTCGGATAGCTGGACCTCGTGGCTATCAGTGACACTTGGCGACAAATCTCTGATTTGGGACGACACCCTGGGCAGTTCCAACTCTTCTCAGTTCTATCGGTTGCGCAGCAGTGATCCTCAGGAGTTTCAGGATTCAGCCTCCAACTTCCGCCTGCTGGATCAGGATGGGATTACGCACGATCTCTATTACAATACTCAACTCGATGGGATTGCCGTTCTCGCGGCCGGCACCAATCTAACATCCGTCGTTTCTCTGCTCCCTATTCTCAATGATTTGAGCAAAACCTATAGTAATCGGGTTCAAACATGGGTTCTGCTCTCCGATCCAGCGCCTGTGCGGAGCAACATCATCGCGCAGGCAAAGAGTCTTAATATTGCTTTTCCCATACTTTTCGATCAACAGGGGCTTGCCGCCGGTTGTCTGGGACTTACTCACGCGGGTGAAGTTGCGCTGGTTCAACCGCCGGACTTTATGATCGCGTACCGCGGCGAAGTTTCAGCCACCAACCAGTCCACCGCGTCCGCCTCGTTTCTTGGTCAGGCCATTGCTGCGCTGACCACTGCGCAGCCGATTACATATTTGCGCACCGCCTCCTCCGGTTTGCCTTTGGTTCCGCTCTCGTTGCCGACCCCGGATTATTCGCGCGATATAGCTCCGATTTTTTACAAATATTGTGCCATCTGCCACCACCCTGATGGAGTGGCTCCTTTTGCAATGACCAATTACAGTATCATTCAGGAATGGGCGCCTGTGATCAAACACGCACTCCTGACTCGGAAGATGCCTCCCTGGCATGCGGATCCGGAATACGGTCATTTTGCAAACGATCTTTCTGTGCCGGGTGATTTAACGGCCGCATTGATTCGTTGGATCGATGCCGGAGCCCCACGCGGCAACGGAAATGATCCGCTCGCGGAATTGCCCCGGCCTCCGGCATTCGATCAATGGCCACCCGAACTGGGCGAACCCGATGCGCTCGTAACGATTCCCACTCAGTCGATCAAAGCTGAGGGATCTGAACCTTACCGTTACATTTTCGTCCAAACTCCGAATCCAAGCAATGTTTGGTTGCGGGCTGCAATTGTGCGCCCTTCCAACTATCGCTCGGTCCACCATATTCTGGTTTGGCCTGGGCAAATTGGAAATTTTGGCGTCGAAGATTTCTCCACGTATCAGTCTCATATCGCGGAGTTCGTTCCGGGTATCAAACCCTTCCGCATTCCCTCCGACTCCTATATACCGCTCGGCAAATCGAACTGGGTCACTTTTAATCTCCATTACACTCCAAATGGAGTAGCCACCAATGATAATCCAGTTCTGGCTTTATGGTATTACAAAGTTAAGCCAGCGAAAACCTGGGGGGTTGCGGCCGTTGCACGATTCGATTTGAATATTCTACCCGGCGTGAGCGATTCGCCAGTTCAGACACAATATACGACATCGAGCAAGATTACCGTTTATCGATTCAATCCGCACATGCACCTGCGCGGCAAGCGCATGAAATTCGAGGTCATTTATCCCAACGGCACTCGCGAAACCCTGCTCTCCGTTCCCGACTACGACTTCAATTGGCAGGTCGGCTACGACCTGGCCGAACCAAAGATACTTCCAGCAGGGAGTCGCGTCATTGCGACCGGCGCTTTTGATAATTCGCCGCAAAACCTCGCGAATCCTGATCCCACCGCCACGGTTCATTGGGGTGATCAATCGTGGATGGAAATGTTTATCGGTTACATGGACTACACCCAGTAGATCATCTTTTCACTTCCGGCTCGCAACCGGAAAAGTCTCTTGAGTCCAAACCCTCCTCTACCCTTGGCGAGGAGGAGGATGAATATTTTTTAAACTATTTTGACCCGGGGACTGCGGATGTCCCACCCCCTCCGTTACGATTCAGTGGAAATATGAAAGGAAGAGTCCGTTTTGCCGCGTTAATTCTACAGTTGACGGCACGAATACGAAGTAGCTGAATGGGGTTTGGAACGATAAATTCGATAAACCGGATTGAGTTTATGCGTGCAAATCGACAGTTCGCAGCTCCATGGGGAAAACAACTTCGATTGATGACGACGCTGGGAATCGTGATCTGCATTGGAGTTGCATGCATCGGTCTGGTTTCGTTTCCAGAGGATTATCCATTCGCTCGGTGGATGATGCTCTTGCTGCCAGTGGTCCTGTTAGTCTCCGGAGCACTCTTCCTGGTGCGCGGATATACAACACCAGATTCACCCGAACTGTTTGTTGAGAACGTTTAGGGGTCGGTCCTAGTTATTGACATTATGGAACAGGAGAGACAAGGTTGGATATGGCACGTAAATTGCGAGTGGTGTATCCGGGGGCGATTTATCACTGCATGAATCGTGGAGATCGCGGAAACCCTATCTTCAAAAGTGACGAAGACCGGAATTGCTTTCTGGAAACGCTTGGAGAGGCTTGTCTGAAGACGGGATGGCAAGTGCATGAGTACTGTCTGATGTTGAATCATTTCCATTTGGTGATCGAGACGCCGGAACCGAATTTGGTGAGCGAGATGAAATGGCTTTTATCAACCTACACATCGCGTTTTAATCGGCGGCAGGGCGAGTTTGGACATCTGTTTAGCGGTCGGTACAAGGCATTAATCGTGGATGGGAGCGGCAGCGGGTATCTGCGAACGGTGTGCGATTATGTGCATT
>JAQGOX010000831.1 GCA_028293365.1 Verrucomicrobiales bacterium
GTTACTCCGCTCAAAGATCAGACTGAAATCTGGCACTGGCCGAGTCCTTTGTCCCGTCCCTTCGACAATCACTTTGCGATTCTGTCCAAGGGCAAAGTTGTTTTCGTGCCGAAAAAGCCCGACAGCACTCCCGCGGAAGAAATGGATGCCGCGTGGGCCTTTTTGAATCGGGAATCAGAGACGGTCGGGGTCATTAGCCAGCCTGATTGGGAGTTAAAAACAGCGGCCGTCCAAATTGGTGATTCGCCAGAGGCAGCGAAACAGAGACTCGGTATTGGAAAATGGTGGGATGAGTATGGTGATTTATACGGTTCGGTGGTGGCGCCGAACTTGAAGATTTTCGTGGCAGTATTCGAAACCAATAAACTGGCACGGACGAAAACGGTTTCGTACAACGAATATTTTGCCTACACGAAAGGGGAGCGTGAGCAAGCAGATCAAAAAGTGCGCGCCGATTACGTCGCAGCAAACCCAAAAATGGACGCGACGATCAAAGATTCCATTCTGGCGAAGAAGCTTTGCGTTGGTATGAATCCAGAACAAGTGGAACTTTCATGGGGCAAGCCCGAACAAAAAAGCGTATCGGGTGAAAGTTCCGCTCTCACGCAGCAATGGGTCTATCCAAACCGGACCTATCTTTATTTCGTGGAAGGGAAACTTCTTTCCTGGCAGAAAACGGAGTGAGCGGGGCGTAGCCTTATAACCTTAACGATTGTTTGGCTTTTATCGGATCTCCACCCGAACAATCGATTCGTAGGGCGTTACAGTGGAGATCGTCGCGGAACGAATGGGGGGAGGGTTTGCCCGTGATTTAGTGCTCGTTCTGCCATTCGGCGACTTGTTCCGGAGTGGCGGTCCGCCAGATTTTGGCAGTGTAATCGAAACCGCAGGTGGCGATCCGCCGTCCGTCACTCGAAAAGGCTACGGAGCGTACTTCACCGAGGTGGCCTTTGAGCGTAAGCAAGATTCTACCGGTGGTCGCGTCCCAGAGTCTAGCAGTGTGGTCGTCACTGGCTGTAGCAACGCGCTGGCCGTCAGGAGAGAATGCCGCGGAATTTATCACCGAGGTGTGACCAAGCAGAGCGAACAGTTCGCGGCCGGTGTTTGCGTCCCAAACTCTCGCGGTCTTATCCTTGCTCGCGGTGACAATTCTTCGGCCGTCTCGGGAAAAACCCACATTCATTACGTCTCCGTTATGACCTTTAAGGGTCAATAGAACGTCCCCCGTCGCGCTATCCCAAACTTTGGCAGTGCTGCCACCAGAGCCGCAGAGAATGCGACGGCCGTCCGGTGAAAAGGCGATGCCATAGCCACTGCTGCCGCGGATCGAGAGGATCTCGCTCCCGTTTGTGGCGTTCCATATTTTCATAATGCCGTCTGCACCGCTCGTGACGATGCGTCGGCCATCGGGAGAAAAGGTGACTGGCAAAACGCCCTCTTTGTGGCCCACAAGGGTGAGTAGTAACTGCCCGGTGGCAACATCCCAGATTTTCGCCGTCTTATCCGCGCTACTGGTCGCAACTCGCATGCCATCCGGAGAAAATGTGACAGAGCTTAGGGTGTCTTCATGTCCCTTTAGTGTGTGCAGTTCGACGCCGGTCTCCGCGTCCCAGAGGCGAGCGGTCCTATCCATGCTGGCGGTCGCGAGGTGTCGGCCATCGGGCGAGAAGACCACTGAATATATCCAGCTTTGGTGTCCACGAAGAGTTAAGACGCCATCATTCCACTTGCCCGATGCATCCCAGAGCCTGATCGTGTGGTCCGAGCCGGCAGTCAGGATGGTTCGGGAGTCAGGAGAAAAAGCAACTGGCCCCACTGGAAGCTCATGTCCTTTTAGCGTGAATAACTCGGCGCCCGTGAGCGTGTCCCAAACGCGACCGAGGTTGTCCGAGCCGCCGCTCACGATCCGCTGCGAGTCCGCGGAAAACGCGAGAGATAGGACCAAGGCGCCGGTGCCGTCGAGATTAGCATGACCTGGCAGGTTGAGGAGATTTTGACCTGATGTTGCATCCCAGACTTTGATTTTTCCATCGATTCCTGCGGTGGCGATTCGCTGACCGTCCGGTGAAAAGACCGCAGTCAAAACGACATTCGAGCCGGCTTTGAGGGTGAGCAACTCGTGGCCATTTGCGGCATCCCAGACCTTGGCCGTTGAATCATTACTGGCGGTGACGATGCGCCGTCCATCAGGCGAGAATTCGGCACGTCTGACTCCGCCAGCATGCCCTTTGAGGGTAAGGAGTTCCTTGCCAGTCGCAGCATCCCACAGGCGGACGGGAGGCTCGGTGGTGGTAATGACAAGGCGCCGGCCATCGGGCGAAAAACAGGCGGAGGTAATCCACGAGGTATATCCCTGAATCGTTAGTAAATCTGCGCCACGCCGCGCATCCCAAATCTTGATGGTGCCATCGTTTCCGGTTGTGACGATACGTTCGGCGTCTTTGGAGTAGGCTACAGATGTGACGTAGCCGCTGTGAGTATCGAGGGTGAGAAGTTGGTCGCCTGTTTCCACGCTCCAGACCGCCGCAGTATGATTAACGCTACCAGTGAGAATACGTTGGGCATCCGGAGAAAAGACCGCAGAATAATATGCTTATCCATGGCCACGAATGGTTTTGCGCTGCGAATGAAGGCGTTGCTGCCAATAGTACCATTCAAAACCGCGCTGCGGATAAGCGGCTGTTTCCTCGAGCAGTTGGCGCATCCGCGCTGGAGAGTTCTGCTCCCAGGCGACCTGGGCGAGAGTCATGTTGGCGATGTAAAGATTTTTTTCCGCGAGAAGCTTTTGCTCGTCGGCGCGAAGACGTTCCTTTTTTTCGAGAGCTTGAGATTTGAGTGCGGTGATGCGTGCCTGGTTCGCCACGAGCGCTTGCCACGTGCTGACGCCAGTGCCGGCGATCAGTAGCAGCAGAATGAGTCCAGCACTGACGACCGCGCCGCGGTTGCGGAGAGCGAACTTGCGTAGTTTATAGGAGGTCGTAGGAGCAGCGGCAGTGACAGGTTCGTAGTTGAGGTAGCGCTCCAAGTCGCGGGCCAGTCCGTTGACCGTTTCGTAGCGGCGGGTTCGGTCTTTTTCGAGGCATTTAAGAACGATCCAGTCGAGGTCGCGATCGATCGAGGAGTGCGAGAAATTCGGATTAAGATGTGGACCAGGATTTTGTGTTAAGCGGGTGCTGGGGCGGACCGGGTCTTGTTCGCGAATGGTACGGCGCATCTCGTCGATGCCGGAAGAGACGAGTTCTTTTCCGTCGAACGGAGTCGCGCCGGTGAGTAACTCATAGAGCAGAACGCCGAGGCCGTAGATGTCGGTGCGGGTATCGACGTTGAGACCGCTCATTTCGGCCTGCTCGGGACTCATGTACGCGGGCGTGCCGATGAATTGATGGTAATGGGTGTAAAGCGTCTTATCTGTCAAATCGCCTTCAACGGCTTTGGCGATGCCGAAATCGATCACTTTGGGGAGGGGCACACCGTCGTGGAGGGTGATGAGAATATTGGACGGTTTGATATCCCGGTGAATGATGCCCTTTTGGTGGGCGTGTTGAATCGCGTGGCAGACCTGGATGAACAGCTTCACGCGTCCTTCAATTGAGAGCCGGTTCTCCTCGCTATACTGAGTGATGCGCGTACCGCGAACCAGCTCCATCACGAAATAAGGACGTCCAGTCTCTGTGGCGCCGGCGTCAAAGACCATCGCGATGTTCGGATGGTCCATCATTGCGAGGGCCTGGCGTTCGGCTTCGAAGCGCGCAACGACCTGGCGGGTGTCCATGCCGAGCTTAATGATTTTCAGGGCAACCCGCCGTTTAACAGGCACCTTCTGTTCCGCCACGTAAACCACGCCAAACCCGCCTTCCCCGAGTTTTTCAAGGAGCTTGTAGCGACCAATGATAGTGCCGGGGCCTTCGCTGCAAATTTCCAGGATTCCCGGCGGAACGCTCTCCACTGCAGAGTCGGCCATGAACGATGCCTGCTGGAAATGATTGGCGAGGAGCTCCTTGAGGCGTTTGCGTTTCTCCGGGTCCCCCGCACAGACGCGTTCGAGAAACGCGGTGCGATCGCTGACGGTGGGCAGATCGAGCGCTTCGAAGAAGAGCTCCTTATCTGTCCGAAGCGGCGATTCGGTTGGAGGGGTTTGGCTCAAGATTTAAATCAACTGTGAAGGATCAGTGTGTAAAAATCACTCGCCTTTTTCATTCACTTAGCTGGCGCTTGCCTTCGCAGATGCCGGGCTTGGGCCGAGCGCGAGCGCTGCGGGCCGTGAGACAGGTTCAGGACTCGTCGATTGCGAGAGACCGGTGAGCGCAGAGAGCGCGAGGCTCACCAGGAGAAACATTCGGGCCAGAATTACGTGGCTTTTCATCGTATGTGAGTAATGGCGCAATCGGGCGGCAAATCACGCCACACTCGCCGAGGGCACTCCTTCATATTCCCTTCATTGTGGCGGCAAAACGTGGATCCGGTAATATGCCGCGAGGGACGGTTTATCGAGCAGCACTCGCTTTTGTGAGGTGCTTGCGGAAACGGTCGCGACGATGCTCCATTCGCCGCCAATTGTTTCGGTGGAGAGGATTTCGTAGCGCGTGCCGGGAATGGTTTGGAAGTACAAAGACTGCTGGCCCTGTGGGATTGCGCTCTGGTCCGCTTCAGCGAGTGCGTCAGCCCGCGGCGCGCCTTCAAAGGCCAGCACAGAATTCGAATCCAGCGGATCGGTGCCCGCCTGCATCTCGTCCAAATTATTCATTTCATCATGGTCAAGATCATCGGTGGAAACCCACAACATGGTGGGACGGCCTGCGAAGGTCGCGCCCCAACCGCTCGTGCCAGCCCGATAAAAGATCGTAGCGCGGTTTGCGCTCTGAAATGGAGGCAGAACGAGAGTGAGTGAACGGAGCTGATGGAAAGAGGACTGAAGCTGAGCAATGTTCGGCGCATTCCCGAGAAAATAAACGCTCCTTAGACCTATGCAGTCATAGAACGCCCCGTCTCCGATTGTGATCACGCCGATTCCGATGCTCGCGCTAGTCAGGCTGGC
>JAQGOX010000950.1 GCA_028293365.1 Verrucomicrobiales bacterium
TGCAGCTCTATAAAACTTCCGCCATTGCGATAAAAAATGCGTTTCCAAATCTTAAAGTCGGTGGTCCGGCATTCGGCTCGTACATCCAGATCAGCCGTGACGCCTTTAAGCCCGTTCTTTTCGCCGCTGCTTTTCTTGAAATGTGTCAAAAAGAAGCAGTGCCGCTCGATTTTTTCTCCTGGCATTGTTACACCGATAATCCTGCTGAACTTTCGATTCGCGCAAAATTTGTCAGGCAACTGTTGAACTCCCACGGTTTTGAGAAAACAGAGAGTCACCTGAACGAATGGAATCTACTGCCCGGAAACACCTGGAATGAAGGCAATACGCCTGAGGAAAAGGATCAATACTTCGCCTACATGTCAGGCACTGCAGGGGCTGCATTTCTATCCACAGCACTGTGCGAATTGCAGGAAGATCCGGTGAATGTGAGCAACATCTTCCACGCCGAACTCGGTAACATGGGTTTTTTCTCGATGAACGGAACTCCCTGCCAGAATTATTACGGGATGCTCGTGTTCCGACATGTGCTTGACCTTGGCAATCGAGTCCAAACTACGGGTGCAATCAGCGGCAAAGTCGGACTGCTCGCCTCGATAAATCGGAATGAGACAGAGGCAGTGCTATTGATCAGTAATTACAGAGGCAACTCAGAATTCCACATACAAACCTCTGGCTTGCCCGCTAACGCGGATCGGGAAATTCTGATGGTGAATGATACCCGCAAACTCGAACCGACTAAAACAATCCAGCCTATCGGAGGCCCGCAGTCATTCAACCTGACCTTGAAGGCGCCAGCAGTGGCTCTCGTGTTATTTCATTACCGCAAGTGACCGGAATCGTCCGACAACTGTTGGCGCCTTCTTGAAGAATGTAGCAGCCGAGTCGCTCGGCACGTTCACGTGCTAACGAGGCTCATTCTCCTCGCGAAAAAGAACAAGTCCTCGCGCCGACTGTTAAGCGAGGAAGCCGGGCTATGGCTCGGCCGACCATTGCCACGCCGGTGGATTCGTGAATTCACATGCCGTGCTGATACAATTCATGCGAACAAACCGAGATTTAGGCGGAAATTTCGTGGCGAGGACGAGCACGGGCGCGTTGGCAACGACAATTATTCTTCCGGGAATTCTAATTGTCGCTTGCCAACACGATTATCTCTGGGCTTCGCGCGCCACTGGCTGGCGGGTCTGATCTTGAAGCAGAGTCCCAAATGATCAGCAGTTGTCATCTTGGTCGAACCGGAAGCGCCGTAGGCGCGGCATATTTGTAGAAACGATCCAAAAACCGCATCCCAGCCCCATCGGGGCGGCATAATCAGCACCCGCACCGACAAAATGAGAATTACTGCCGAATGATTACGAACGCTTGTCTATTTCTTTCAGCACCGGCCAACAATTTCCTCGAGCGAACAGTTTCAAAATCCCGAAATAAACCGGGCACTCTTCCCAGGATTTCAACCGATTCAACCCTAAGCTTCGGCAAGACCGTCGCATGTGTTCTCCTAAATTCTGTAGTCCCGGGGCAGGGAGCTTTCGGGATATAGTTGGAGCAGTCACCGCCGCGCCTATTTAAAATCACCGGTGCGGCGGCGGTGATCATAAAAACAAGCCTCCAATCTCGTTTTGTCTAGAGGTGCGGCAGGTGATCGTTGTTCCATCGCGAACGTGCGGTTTCGCTTTTCTCACACCATTTGCGAGGTGTTTGCGTTTCGACGTGCCCATCGCAGAAGCCAAGCGAAGCTTTGGAATTGTGGCGTTCTGGAGGATTCTCATCCGCCTGGACCGGCGAAATCACGAGTCCCTTGCCGTCGCCGAAAGCGATCATGTCAGAAGGATTTAGCACCAGTTGCTCGCCAACCGCCCGTCTGTCGCCCTGACCTTCGCCAAGCCCGAGATTAGAGCCAGCTCCGAATATCCCACTACCGGTTGCGTTGTAGCCATAATTCAAGAATGCCGTCATCATCTGTGCCGGAAGGACGGAATGAGGTTTCCCGTCGGAGCCACTCATACTGAGTCCCGGTCGCAAAAACGTGACCTCCTGCGGACAGACGAAGATTCTAGGATCGATTCCGCTATACACGCCCAAAGCGCCGTACCAAATCAATGGATGGAGGTCGATTCCTTCCCTATGTACAACAAGGTCAAACACGGCTTGAGCCGGCGGGTAAGCGCGGAAATCCGATACATAAAGCGCAAGAGCGAAATAAGTTTGTCGCAAATTATTTCGACAGACCGTCGCGCGACCGGCTGACTTGGCCCGTCCTAACCCGGATGTCACGAGGGCCGCGAGAACACCGATAATCGCTATCGTAACGAGAAGTTCGACCAGAGAAAAAGCAGCGCCTTTAAGACCCCTTATTTTCACGGTTGATTGTTAGCACCACCTCTCGACTGCCGCAACGGAAATAGCCAGCCGTTGAGCGTAAAGGAGTCGGCCATTGCTATCCTCTTCGGTTTTTTCACCGATTACTTCTGGCGGTTTTGCATTCCTTTTACAGGCCGTGAATCGCAGGGGTTCTCGGTATCGCTACAAGAGAGCTGCCCTGCAACACACTTCCAAGCGGTTGCCGCTGGGATCTTCGAAAAACAACCCATAATAGGTCGATGAGTACTCCGGACAAAACATCGGCCCCTCGATGTTCCGACCGCCAGCTTGCTCCACCACCTGGGCGATTCGTTCTACGTCTTCTTTGGTTTCAGCCCAAAACGCAATTCGGGTTGCATTCGGTCGATGCTCAGGATCCTCGATTAACCCTATGAACTCAGGCTTGGGATGATCGCGCACGGCGTCATAAGCAATGCCGATCGATGTCCTGCAAAACTCTGGAAAGCCAAGGGCCGGAAGAAGCTGAGAATAGAACCGCTCCACCTCCGCCAGGCTGCGCACCCGAAGATCAATGTGATCAAATAGTCGTCGATCCATAAGAATCCTGCCCAATATATATTAAGGCTGTTCGCACGAAGAAGCCCGCTTGATTTTTAAGGCAAGGCCGCGACCCTATGAGAATAAGCACAACCGATCACATTGGGAAAGCCAACCCTGCGCTCCATCCTCGTTTCTTACCAGGATGCAGGATAAATTCAGTGTCGAGCCGTATTCATTCAAATCCAAAGAGATCCGGTTGCCCGGGCAGGGTTTCCACTTTTGGGGCCCAACCCGTTTTTGACTCATGGCACGATCGAGTCACCTGCAATTTTGGTCCTTTAAACCCGGACCAATCATTACCTTTGTTCACTTGGTGTAAAAGTCCGTCCTCCTTCTTTAACGACGAACCCGCCCTCCGGATCGATCTTTAATTTGGCCGGTAACTGTTTAAAAAAAATAAAGTTGACAACCAGGTGTAATTGTAAAATGATTACCTTAAGCAATACGTGAATGTTTGCCACTGACCGAAACTGCACGGTCAGTAAAATGTAATCGGCCCCGACCGCCGATCTCGCCAGTCCCGGTACGTTGCCCCCGGACTGTTTTCGAGATCGCTGGCCAGCCAAGGATCTGCTTCACCGCAGAGGAAAGAAAATATGACCAGCGCCAGTTTCTACCCAACCATCGTCCCGGCACCAAGCGATTACAGCCCCGTCGCTCCCATTGGACTTATCGGTCCCATCCATTCTACCTCCTTTACAATCCTTTCAGACTGAGTGTCCGACAGAAAAAACGCCCGAACACACGAGCGACACACCTGAAACACGCATCGGACACACTCAAAAACACGCACAAACACCAGTAAATCACGCAAAACACGCGGAAACACACTCAAAAAAAATTCCCAAAAGAAAACACATCGCTCTTTACTAACTTCGTCTCCTTTGTGGAAAAAGGCGATCACCCAGCCCGGAGAAATCTCGGATCATAAAATCTCAAACCTGCTCACCCTCATTTTTTTGACCCCATGTTTTTGACAAAATCTCTTTTCATAGGATTTAAACCACGTCTCACTTTGCTGACTTTGTTTTCATTGTGTGAAACTTCTGGCCTCGACCTTGCGTCAGAAGAAGTCTCAGCCGACCTCAGGAGAGTGATTTTCTCCCGCCAAACCACACCCCTTTTTCGAGCCTATTCTATTCTATTCTCGCCTTTTCCCGGCTTTTCTCACCTTTTCTCGCTTAATTTTTTAATACTGATTTATGAAAAAACCACGCTCCGACAGTCCACTCCTAAATCTGCCCCAACCAGAAAAAGACAAATTGAACGGCTGGCTTCTCACGCATCCGTACCATAAAGTCCAGGAGTTGATAAGTCAGCCTGCGCCCGCCGGTTTTGGTCTCAAAGCCCACATCTCATCCATTGGCCGCTACTATCAGAAAGCGATGCCGCAGTATTTAGAGAATATCCGTGATGATCGCTCTCTGGCTGCGGCTCAATTATCAGTCGGAACGGATGGTGCCGAAGAAATCGAAAAAGCGACTCTGGATGCATTGCGTTGCCGCCTTTTCCGACTCTCACTCAGTGACCAGTCGGATACCAACGAAATCGCCCGAATGTTTCGTCTCGTGGACAAATTGAGAAGCAATTCAACCGGGACGCGCCGCTCGTGAACGCATTTTGCAATCGACGGCTTTTCCGCTGGATTGCTTTTCCCACAAAGTTCGGTTCCAGTTGGTCACCGAGAGGATTTAACGAGAA
>JAQGOX010000951.1 GCA_028293365.1 Verrucomicrobiales bacterium
CGGCCACTTCTTCGATGTCCACGCCTCCTTCGGCACTGGCCATGATAATCGGACGCGACGTAGCGCGATCTAAGAGCACAGCGACGTAGAACTCCTTTTGGATATTCGTCGCCGATTCGATCAGCAGTTTGCTCACGAGCCGTCCTTCCGGTCCGGTTTGCTTCGTTACAAGTACCTGTCCGAGCATCGACTTCGCTGCCTCATACACTTCGTCGACACTTTTGAGGACCTTGACCCCGCCCTTGAATCCGTTTTTGAAGGTTCCTTTTCCCCGCCCTCCGGCATGAATCTGTGATTTAACCACAAATGCTTTGGCACCGCCGCTATGCAACTTTTCTGCGACCGCTTTGACCTCTTCGGCAGTCGTGCAAACGCTCCCGGTTGGAACCGTTACTCCGTACTGACCGAGCAATTGCTTGGCTTGAAATTCGTGAATGTTCATTAATGCGAAATTTCGAGGACAACGCGATTAGCGTTGGTTGATCGGCACGACCTTTAGGCCTTTCGCCCCGATATAGACGCTTTGCGGCCGAATTAAACGATTCGCTTCCAGTTGCTCGCGCACGTGCGCCGTCCATCCGGCTGTTCGAGCGATTGCAAAGATGGGTGTGAAAAGATCGGTGGGAATTCCCAGTGAGTAATAAACCGTGGCTGAATAGAAATCGACGTTTGCATTCAGATGTTTTTCCCGCAGCATGATTTCTGCGATGCGTTCGCTCATTTGAATCCATTTTGGCTCGCCGATTTTTGCGCTCAAAATCTGGGCCATTTTTTTCAATTGCGGGGCGCGTGGATCCAGAGTTTTATAGACCCGATGTCCGATGCCCATGATCTTCTTCTTATGGGTCAACGCATCCTCAATGTACGCATCGACCTTATCAAGCGATCCGATCTCCTGGAGCATCTTGATCACTCCTTCATTGGCTCCGCCATGCAGCGGGCCCTTCAACGTTCCAATCGCGGTCGTTATCGCCGAGTACATGTCGCTCAGCGTCGCAGTCGTCACCCGGGCGCTGAAGGTCGATGCATTCATTCCATGATCGGCGTGCAGAACGTAACAAAGATCCAGGGTGTTCTCTTTCTCAGCCGAGGGCTTCTCTCCATCGAGCAGGTAAAGGAAATTGGCCGCTTCACCGAGTGACGAATCCGAAATCAAAACGCTTTTTCCCTGCCGCAGTCGATGAAATGTGGCGGTGACCACCGGTATTTGCGCGATCAACCGAAATGCTTTCCGCTTTTCAGCTTCTGCAGAGGTATCCTCCGCCTCTCGGTCGAAACAACCCAAAGCCGATATCCCCGTTCGAATCGCGTGCATCGGCGGTGTTTCTTTCGGAAAACTCCGCAACATGGCCACGACCGGTTCGGGCAAATGACGCTCTGCCGCCAGCGTTTTTTTCAGCGCGGCCAGTTCCTGCGCGTTCGGCAGTCGGTTCTCATGCAGCAGGTGGACCACTTCTTCGTAGCTTACGTTTCCGGCGAGTTCGTGGATATTATAACCACAATAGATCAACTCGCCGGCCTCCCCTTGAACATCGCTCAAGCGGGTCTCTGCCGCGACTACGCCTTCCAAACCTTTTGCTGAATTACCACTGGTTGTCATGAATCCTTGGAGAAAATCTCAAAAATGAACCGCGTGCAAAAACATCGGCTCGAAAATCTAAGTGCTGCCCGGGGGAGCGTCAACGGTTTTCCAAAAAATCCCTTTGATTCCAGCCATTTCCCTTGAATACCACGAATCGTTTTCGACACAATCTATGCCAGATGAGATCAATCCTCTGCTGCCTGGTGCTCTACGCTGCCGCGACCTGCCACCTCGTAAGCGCCGCCACAAAACTGAAGACGATCACTCTTTTTGGGGCAAATTATGTGGATCTCCGCGAATGGGCGGAACTGAAGGGTTTCGACTTAACCACCAATAAGAAGGAAATGACCGCTGAGATGACCAATCGGTGGGCGAAGGTGACTTTCTTTATTGATTCCAAGCGCACCACGGTCAACGACGTTTCCGTCTGGCTTTCTCACGCCACCGCCTCGACGCGAGGTTCCATCTACGTGGCCGACCGCGACTTGACCGGCGTCATTAATCCCTTGCTGTTTCCGGTTAAAGCTCCTCCCTCGGAAAAAATCCGAAAGATCGCTCTGAGCGCCGGGCATGGTGGAAAAGATCCCGGCAATCAATGGGGGATGCACAAGGAAAAAGAGTATACCCTTTTACTTTCCAAAGAGGTGGGAGAAATCCTTGAGAATGCGGGGTTGGAAGTGGTTCAGGTGCGTAAGTCGGATGCTTATGTTGAGCCGGAAGATCACGCCAAAATCGCCAACCAGAAGCACGCGGATCTGTTCGTCAGCTTGCACTTCAATTCCGTTCCGTTCGCCTCGTCGAATTCCAGCCCCAGGGGAGTGCAATCTTATTGCCTGACTCCCGTGGGCGAGACCCCCACTAACGGCGGAACCCTCCCGTCCCACAGTTCGCCCGGAAACCGGTTCGACCGCCGCAGCATTTTGCTGGCCTACGAAATACAAAAAGCCATGATCCACACCCTTGATACCCCCGATCTCGGCGTGCGGCGTGCCGGC
>JAQGOX010000011.1 GCA_028293365.1 Verrucomicrobiales bacterium
AATGATTTACCGTCGTCGGAAACGCGCAGAGTAACCGCGTTATCAAGTTTCCCGATGTTCACTTCCACTTTGTTGGCATGAGCATGCCGGGCAACGTTGGTGAGGGCCTCCTGGGTGACGCGATAAATAACGGTTCGCTTCTCGTTCTCCAATTGTTCGACGGCGCCGTAGACAGTAAGATGAATTCGAATTCCGGTCTGTTTTGAAAGTGATTTCGTAAAAGAGTGCAAGGCTGGTATCAAACCGAGGTCATCCAGAGTTGCCGGCCGGAGTTCGCGAGCAAAATTATGGATCACCTCGACGGAATCCTGAATGAGCTGTTGCGTACTCGCTATTTTTCGCTGAAGTGCCTTGTTGTTTGCGGTGACCTCGAATTTCAACGCATTCAGCTCAATATTGATTCCAGTCAGAGTTGCGGCAATCTGGTCGTGCAATTCGCGGCTGATTTTTTTCCGTTCTTCCTCCTGAGCGGATAAAATCTGGTGCGATAAGTTCCGCAATTGCTCCTGCAAGCGCGCCGACTCCTCTAATAGTTGGGCATAGTGCCGCTCGCTTTTTCGCAAGGCTTTCTCGATATCAGCACGACGTGTGGTTTCTTTTTTCAACTCCTGATTCGACGATGCCAACTCAGTGGTTCGCCTTTCCAGTGCATTGTTCAAGTAATGCAAACGAATTCCGGTTTCACGAGCAGCGCGGTGCGTGAGTTCAATCGGAGAAATGGCTTCCGCAAAGAAGAAGCTTGCCTGCTTTTGAATCGCGTTTGAGTTCTTCGCATTGCGAGCAGCAGAAAGCTCTGTCCGCAAGGCAAGTTCGTGGAGTGTCGCCAAATCGAGAATTTCAAGACCAAGGACGACTGCCTTCTCACCAAGCGCCCGGGCTGATTTCAGTTGCGTATTTTTGCTGAGATAGGCGCGCAATGTCTCATGATACATTCGAGAAAACTGGATCGATTCGATTTTCATGAGGTGGCCCAAGAGCCTGTGGAGACTCGGTGTATTCTTTTAATCGATTCTTTGGTTGTCCGTCGAGCGTGGTGAAGGGTTCCGGTGGGCACGGCCTGGTGTTGTTATCTATCAGAATGCCGCCTGTCTTCCCGATGGTCCATGGGGTCTTACCCTGCTGTCGGCCGAGGGTGGGGAAACACCCCATCTCGAAACTACGCAAAAAAACCATAAGGTTCACTGTCTCGCGCGCGTCCGGTTCGGTCGAATAACCGTGAGAAAAGGATTTGAGAATGCCAGAGAATTTATGAACAAAATGATTTCGGTTGCTCTTCTTGTCGGTGGGATTGTGTTGATCGTACTTGGGGTTACGGCAACAAACTCATTCAGTTCCGATGTCTCACGTTTTTTCACTGGATCGCCCACCGACAAAGCTGTCTGGCTTCTAATTGGTGGTGTTGTGGCTGTAACTCTTGGTGGCGTTGGGATCGTTCGCACCCCAAGAGGCTCCTGATAGTTGCAATCGGATAAGATCACGCGTGGTAAAAGCGATAGCTTGCTGAGATGGATCTTCCAACGATTATTCAACCCTTTCCGGACGGAACGAAAACCGAGACGGCGCCGGCCGCAAAATCCAGCGGAGGGCACAGTACCCTGGTGGCTTTGGCGATCATTGCTTTCCTTTACTTTGCGCGACCAGTGGTTCTGCCGATCGTTTTAGCGATCGTAGGTGGGATGACTCTCAAGCCGCTCATTCGATGGCTTTCTTATTGTCGTATTCGGCCCGCTTTAGGCGCGGCGATTGTACTCTTTCTGCTCGTTTCCGGGATTGCGGTTGGTTCCATGGAATTGGGCCGACCTGCAGTTGCCTGGATGAATGAAGCGCCCGACCACGTGGCGCAGTTGCGTCAACGAATTCAGAAAATGTTTCCCCGCCTAGCTCGGTTTAATCGGGCCGCGGCGGCGGTCAATAACCTGGGAGCCACTCAGGAAGAACAAAAGCAATCTCCGACTGTAGAGCTCAAAACCAGCCGGGTCCCGGGCAGTTTTTTGATTAACTGGACCGGTACATTATTGGCAGGGATAGGTGAGACGCTGGTGCTGCTTTACTTATTGCTCGCGTCCGGCGATTTATTCCTGCAAAAACTCGTCCGAGTGATGCCTACTTTGAGTGACAAAAAGCGGGCGGTGGAGATCAGTCATGAGGTTCAACAAAATATCTCCAACTACCTCTTTTCGGTCACGATTATTAACGTCGGTCTGGGGGTGCTTGTCAGTGGCGGTCTTTACTGGCTCGGAGTTCCCAACGCCGTGATGTGGGGAGCTCTGGTCGCCGCGCTCAATTATGTGCCCTACTTCGGTCCGGTGGCCGGAATGATTTTGTTGGTCCTCGTCGGTCTGCTTACTTTCGATACCTTGCTTTGGGCGGTCCTGCCAACTGCCTGGTATTTGTCCCTCCATCTTTTGGAATCCAACCTGATCACCCCGATCCTTCTCGCCCGGCGCTTCACCTTGAATCCCGTGATGATTTTTGTCTCTCTAATCTTTTGGACATGGCTTTGGGGGGTTCCAGGTGCTCTTCTCTCCGTTCCGATTCTGGTTTCGATCAAAGTAATATCTGACCGTTTTCCTTCGTTGTCGCCGGTCAGCGAACTCTTCGCTGAATGAGCCAGATGCCACAGCAGAAAGTTACTGAATTGTCTTTGTAATCGTGGCATTTGCGACCGGATACTTGTTTGCGAGCGCTTCCTGTTGCATCGGAGGATTGAGTGTTAGCGGCTCATTCGCGGATATTCCACGTGCGACTCAACGCGCACTTACTCGGTCAATTACCGGTCTTTTCGTTACCTCCACCGCTGTGTAATTGATTGGCCGTGTCGATAGTTTGGTCTCCAATGTTCAGCAGGGGAAAGGCACGGCTGGGCAACTCCTGACGGATTCTTCCATCGCGGATGAGTTAAAAGCGCTCCTCGTACAAGCAAAAACGATCAACCCGCGGGGCTGTGATGCGATTTTATCGCGCTTACAATCCCTAATCTCTTTCCGAGGCTCCCGGAATTCGTTCGTGTTTTTTTCTCAGGCTTTTGGCAACATTGATGTAATGCAGAATTTGCTCGAAGGAGTTCATCGGTTTCAACAGAGAGCGTTTGGCCGGGAAAAAGAAATGTTCCGCCGCCTTTCGCGTGAGGGGCAGAAACCTCATACATTATTTATCACCTGCGCTGATTCGCGGGTGGTCGCGGAGATGATTACTCAAAGCAAGCCAGGCGACCTTCTGGTGATCAAGAATATCGGTAATATTGTTCCTCCTCCCGATCCTGACGGAAGTTGCAGTTCGACCGGAGCTGGAATTGAGTTTGCGGTCGAAGTTCTCGGGGTCAGCGACATCGTGGTTTGCGGTCACTCGCAATGTGGAGCGATCTCGGCCTTGATGGAGTCCAATGGGGGCCCGGCAGAACTCAAACACCTTCGCAAGTGGATTTCCCTGGCCGAACCGGTGCGCCAAACAATTGAGCGCGAATACAACCATTTGAAAACCGAGGCGGAGCGTATTCGTGCGGCCGAGGAGGAAAACGTGCTCTTCTCAATTGAGCGTCTTCAGTTATATCCCTGTGTGTCGAAGAAACTCCGGGACGGAACGCTGCGCTTGCATGGTTGGTTCTTCAAAATTGCCACAGCGGAGCTTTTTGCGTACGACCCGGAACAGCGGCAATTTCAATTGATCACTGAGATCCTCCCCGGTCCGGAAAGCCGCTGAACGAATCAGAACTTAACCGTTAATTGAGCGGCCAGTAACTGCTCGCCTTGTTGGAAAAGACCCTGCTCGTGGTTGAAACTGTACTGAAGCTTGGTTTGGATATGTCGCGTAAAACGGTAGCCAAGAGCAGCGTCGATTCGCCAGGCATCTTTGTCCCAACGCGTATCAGTTCCGACGGAGTTCGGTATCTTATCGAAGAATTGTTGATTCCAACGCAATGCGCCGAACAGGCTGGAAGTAAATTTGTATTTCGTTTCGATATAGTATGAAAGAGTTTCGACGTTGGGAGCATTTGGGATTTCGAACTTCGATGCGAATGCTTCAGCCCAGAATTGCCAATGCCGCCATGCGTAACTGACGTCCTGCCCGATCACGAGTTGGGTATAATCTCGATAGTTTTTGTCGATCGGAAAACCTGGGCTTTGTGCGGCGGCAGGGGTTAAATAACTGCCATAGCTCAATGACGTGCCGATATTCCAGGCGGCATCGGGATGAAATCCAATCCGGCCAGTCCCGGTCGGCGCGTCCCAACTCATTGAACGCCCGTTCCACACCGAGGGACGTGAGGATAATGAAGCGTTTTTCACTTCCAATGCATATTCCAAGCGATCGGCCGATCCAAAAAGTGAGGCACCCGTTGCATAAGAAGGTCCCCAAATAA
>JAQGOX010000321.1 GCA_028293365.1 Verrucomicrobiales bacterium
AAGGACTCAAGGCAGTCGGACCTGTGGATAAGCTCACTTTGCTGCGCCGAGTCTATATGGATTTGATCGGGATTCCACCTTCCCCGGCCGAACAGGATGCATTTCTGGCGGACTCGTCCACGAATGCCTACGAGAAGGTTGTCGATCGTTTGTTGGACGATGAACAACACGCCGTCCGCTATGCCAGGCATTGGCTCGATGTCTTGCGTTACGCGGATGCGGATGAGCGAATGACGGCAGCGCCGGGGATTTATCTATGGCGCGATTGGCTGATCAACGCTTTACGCGAAGACTTGCCCTATGACCAATTCGTGCAGATCCAATTAACTGGTGTTCGTTCCAACGAGCGAACGCAAATGTCGGCCACCGGCTATCGTTCCAGGAAAGAGCCACGACCCGGCGATATGTTCGCCCTCGGATTTCTTGCGCGGGGAACCGGAGAGAACCCCCAGGATCTGGCCATTTCAGCGGTGGATACAATCTCGACAGCCTTCATGGGCATGACAGTTGGTTGCGCGAAATGTCATGATCACATGTTTGATCCGATTTCGGAGATCGATTACTACTCAATGAAGGCGTTGTTCGATCCATTGGTCCTGCGCAAAGTGAACCTTGCGAGCGCCACAGAATTAATCGCGGCAGGCAGGGCCATGGCCGAACTGGAAAAGAAACGCGCGCCGCTGGAGCATTCGCTGCAGGAGCTGATCGGGCCTTACAAAAAGCGTCTTTACGACGCCCGCGTGCTGATGCTGCCAGGCGACGTGCAAACGATCATCCGTAAACCCGAGAAAGAGCGCACGATCGACGAACAGAAAATTGCGGACGATTATTTTCCGATTCTCCGAATCGACTTTGACAAAATAAATGAAATTCTGCCAGACGAAGCTCGCCAACAATATCGAGAACTACAAAAAAGCATTGAAGCTGTCGGCGCGGAAACTGGACGTCGCGCTGCTTCTGCGGTACCGGTCTTTTACACAGTCGAAGTGGATCGGATACGCGAACAGGAAAAGAGCTATGTCCTCACCAGCGGCGATCCAACACGCCCTGAAAAAGAACACGAAGTAACGCCGGGTTGGCCTTTTGCAAAAACAAAAGGCGATTTTCGGGAGGGCCGAATTGAAGCATTCACCGATTGGCTCACCGCCCCGGAGAACCCGCTGTTTGCGCGCGTAGCAGTAAATCGCCTCTGGCAATGGCATTTCGGAGAAGGATTGCAGAAGCTCACCAGTGACTTTGGAAAACTAGGCGGCGAACCGTCACATCGCGCGTTGCTCGACTGGCTCGCGTCCGAATTTGTGCGCCAGCATTACAGCATGAAACAAATGCACCGCCTCATGGTAACATCGCAGGCCTACAGAATGGCCTCGGAGACGGGCCCCGAATTCGCCGACAGCCAGAGAATAGACTCCAGCGATACCTACCTTTGGCATTTTCGCCTGCAACGCCTCGACGCCGAACCCATCTGGGATTCGATTCATTCCGCAGCAGGTAATTTGGATCTGCAGATGGGAGGTCCATCCTACGATCTTGGCGAAGGTGCCAAAAATCGACGTCGCGGAAGCGCACCTTCGACCGAGCTAACGAAAAACAACGGGAAGTTTCGTCGCGGCGCCTACATGACTCGCGGCTTCTCATCAAGCCGCGACGTGACGCCGAATTTCCTCCAGTCATTCGATGTCGATGATGGACGTGCGCCTTGTCCCATGCGAACCCAAACCGTCACCGCGCCGCAGGCTTTGTTTCTGATGAACAGCACGGAGATTGAAAACGCCACCACCGAACTGGCCGCACGTTTGCAAACCGAAGCCAAAGGCAATTTGACAAATGCGGTAGACCTGGCTTTCCGCCTGACCGTCGCCAGGCCCGCTTCCCAGGCGGAAAAAGATCGCGCCGTAGCGTATCTGCAAAATGATCCCGACCGCCTGAAACAACTCTCCTGGCTCCTCTTCAATCTCGACGAGTTTATTTATGTCCGGTGATCAATCGATTTTTCCCTGCGGACGCATCTCGCGCCGGAACTTCCTGTTCCGGGCCGGTTGCGGATTTTTTGGCGTCGCCCTGGGCGGGCTTTGGGCAGAAGCTGGAGAGATTCAGGATGCGATTTTCGGTCCGCATTTCGAGCCCAGGGCAAAGTCCGTTATTTTCCTTTTTATGTGTGGTGGCGTCAGCCACATCGACACATTTGATCCCAAGGATAACAAATACGCGGGTAAATTCATCGACGCGATTGGATTCGGCGACAACCTCGCGGCGATGAAACGCCCGGTCATTCCCTGCCTGAGAACCTTCACACGCTACGGAAAATCCGGCATCCCCGTTTCAGATTGGTTTCCACATGTCGGCACGGTCATTGACGAAATCGCAGTGATCCGCTCGATGTGGTGCCACGAAGGCAATCATTTCCCCGCGGTAATTGAAACCTGCACCGGCCATCGCGGGCGCCAGTTCGATCATCCCACGTTCGGTAGTTGGGTTTCCTACGCGCTGGGCACGGCCAATCGAAATTTGCCAACTTTTGTAAACATCGGCCGTCCCTCCTCGCCCGTGCAACTTACCGGCGGTTACCTTGGTGCCACCGTCGCCGCTACACCGTTTCAAGCAGGCGAAACCCCCATTCCAAACCTTCATCCGCCCAAAGGTGGATCGAGCGCCGAACGCGACCGGCAAATGCAACTGCTGCAATCCATGAACGCGGAATTTCGCGACCGTTACGCGATCAATACAGACATTCAGGCTCGCGCCAAAGCGTACGAACTCGCGGCACGCATGCAGTTATCCGCGCCCGAAGCGGTCGATTTCTCCAAGGAGCCGGACCACGTTAAAGAGCTCTACGGAATCGACGACAATCATACCGAAGAATTTGGAAAACAACTCCTGCTCGCCCGCCGGCTCGCGGAAAAAGGCGTTCGTTTTATCCAGATTTGCCATGCTGGCGGCGGCAATGGAGCCTGGGATTCTCACGGCGACATGAAAAGCCACGCCCCACTCTGCCGCGCGACCGACAAACCGATTGCCGGCCTTATCAAGGATTTAAAACAGCGCGGCATGCTCGACGAAACGCTCGTCGTCTGGACCAGCGAATTCGGCCGCACGCCGTGGTCGCAAAATACCACCGGCAGGGATCATAATCCCAAAGGCTACACCGCCTGGATGGCCGGCGGCGGCATCAAAGGCGGGATCGTTCACGGTGCCACCGACGAAGTTGGCTATAAAGCCGAACAGGATCCTCACTACTACAGCGACCTCCACGCGACGATCCTGCACCAACTCGGCCTCAACCATAAAAAAATGGAAATCCAGGCCCTTGGCCGCACGATGCGCATCGTCGAAGAAGGCGGTCCAATTGCTGAAATCATCGGTTAGTAGGGCTCCTTACCCACCATCCCCCCGCTTGGTATCCGGAACGCACCAGAGCAAACCAGGCATATTGAACTTTTGCTCTTTTTGGAAAAGATCGTAGGTAATAAAATGTACTTGCCCGCCGAAGCCGAGAATATCTGCCCCCTTTTTATGCCGCCGGCCAATGCCCTCCTGATCATTGGGATACTGGCTTGCGTCAAACCCAGGGTTGGAGCCCCAGACTGCACCGTAGTTACGAATTTCCGGCTCCCACATGACATAGGCGACCGGATTAAAAGAACTAAGCTTGTAGGTTTTTCCCGCTGTGTAATTTCCAAATTTGCAAACCGCTCCGTTCATCACGTAACTGGAAAGGCGCGGCGTCCGCTTCTGCCAGGAGACGAGATTCGTTCGATCCAGTGGGCAATTGTAAACCGCCCGGGTTTTCAGGATCTGCCATAGAACTCCGGCATTGGCGTATTGTATTTCGTTCGTGTTGAGAGGATCTGGCGCGCGTCCTCCAATCGGCTGGTAAAGCCAGCCCGGTCCGTAGTCGTTGCCCCAATTGGGCCAAGGCATGAAATCACGATTGTCGTCCGCATACAAATGTTGAGCAACGCCCAGTTGCTTAAGATTGTTTACACAATAGGTGCGACCCGCTTTTTCCTTCGCACTCGCCAACGCGGGAAGAAGCATGCTCGCCAGTATCGCTATGATCGCGATGACCACCAGTAATTCGACAAGCGTAAACGCCTTTGGCAAACTCGAACGATCAGGTGATTGGATCGGCAAGGTTTTCATGCTAGTTTTGGCTCCAATTCTGAGGGGAGAATCAGGGTCGGCTGTTCGGGACTTTGGGATCTCCCGACTTCTAGCACAGATTACGGCATCCCGATATCAAAATCTTCTTTCGAAGTTCGAATTCAAGCAACTTCCGCTTCAGGGCTTAATCAAAGATTAGCCAGGCGGGAATCCGCGTCGCCGAAGTGGTCAAGTTGCACTCCCATTCGGTCCATGAGGCTCAAGTACAAGCTGCATAACTTGCGATTGTCATCGCCGGAATCCAGATAGTTAAGCACACGTCCCGTTTGAAGCGTGCCGCCGAGACCACCCGCAGTAATAACTGGAACCTTCTTATTATCATGCTTCGTGCCCGACCACATGTTGGAAAGGAACATCAGGCAACAATTATCCAGCACCGTCCCCTGCCCTTCCGGCATTTCATCCAACCGCTTCGCAAGGTAAGCAAGCTGGCTTAAATGAAAACGTGCAATCCGTTCGTAGCCTGCGGACGTATCGTTATGAGAGGAAGTATGATGCCCTTCGCGCACGTCGAGGAAGGGGTAATACAAAAATGAAAGATCACGAGCCAGCAGCAACGAAGCCACGCGGGTTTTATCGGTCTGAAACGCGAGCGCAATGATGTCGCACATCAGTCGCGCGTGATCGCGTAAATCCTCAGGCAATCCATTCTCCGGCCGCTTCATCGTAAAGATCGGCTGCCCCTTGTCACGAGCCCGATTCTCCGCTTTGTCCTTATCAACGCGCATCCGTTCGATGCTTCGCTCGACATCGCGGACACTCGAAAGATATTCGTCCAGTTTCGTTTTGTCGGTCGCGCTGATTTTGCGGCTGAGCTTTTCCGCGCGTTCTTTGACACGATCCAAAACGCTGATGTTCCGCAGGCTGCCGCGATTTTCAAAAAGACTATCGAAGGCCAGCGAAGGATACATTTCGTTCGGCACCGGCGAGTCGGCATTTTGCCAGGAAATGTGCGAACTGTAGGCATTCGAAAAATTGCTCTCGTGATAGCCGTTCATCGGCTGTTCGCACGCGAGCACGATGCTCGGCTGTAACGAGTCCTGGCCGATGTGATTCGCCAACATCTGGTCCATGCTAATCCCGCCATGGATGATCGCCCCTTTCTGAATAGGAACGCCCGACAACAAATTCCCCGTCATCCCGGGATGAATCCCCTGCCCAGTGGAAGGTTTATTGAACAAACCACTGATAACGTTGATTTTGGTTTTAACCGAGTCGAGCGGCTCCAATGTCTTACTCAACTCCATTTCGGCGCCGGTGCCCTTTGCCCACCAGTGGTCGGGATTAACTCCGTTACCCATGAACAGCACTGCAAAGCGTTTTGGAAATGACGCTGCAACCGTTCCTTCCGATGTGGTGGCCGCCACTGAGTTTGAATTCAGGCCGGGCAGAGATTCAAGCCACGGCAAGGCCATGGTCACGCCGACCCCGCGAAGAAAGGTTCGTCGCGAAATGCTATTACGCACAATAGTCCGCCGAGATGTATTGTCCTGGTTCATCGCTTTTACCTTTGGCTGATCGCAAGATTATCGCGCCCTCGCTTATTCAAAAATTGCCTGCTGGTTACAATTGCTTCGATGGCATCGTCGAATCGATACCCGCTCGAGGCAAGCTTGCGGCGCATTTCCTGAATCATCGTTTCATCGGAAAGCATCAGGCTCCTGCCTAGAGCGTACGCCACCAGTTTGCCGTAGAAATTATCCACAAAGTCGTTCTGTCGTCGATCCCGTATATATTTACGCAAACCTTCCACACCTTCACCTTCGCCGCCATTGGGAAATGTCGCTCGCGCATCGACCGCATGCCCGGCCAGATCCTTTTCACGGCGTTCACCCACTGGACCGAAGCCTTCGAATACCAGTCCCATGGCGTCGAACCGTGCATGACAGGTAGCGCAATTCGCATCGGCACGATGACGCGCCAGCATGTCGCGCAATGGCAAATCCATTTTCGCCTCATCCCGTGGAAGTTCTGGAACGACTGCCGGTGGTGGCGGAATCCGTTCGCCTAAAACATTCTTCACTACCCAATTACCTCGCTTCACGGGACTCGTCCGCAAGCCAGGAGCGTTTTTCGTCAGGAACACTGCCATCGGTAGAATCCCTCCGCGATTGTAGCGATCGGCATCCTTGATATGCACCCACTGATTCGATCGGACTCCCTCCTCTGGTATTCCATAATGCTTGGCGAGAGCGGGATTTACGAAGGTGTCATTGGCATATAGAAAATCGAGAATCGATCGATCATTTTGAATAACGTCCTGGAGGAACCGAATCGGCTCCTCGTACATCGCTTCCCGCAATTCATTGCTGAAGTTGGGAAAGCGCTGGACATCGACGGTGCCGATCTCTTCGAAATGCCGGAAATCCAGCCAGTTTCCACCAAACTCAACCGCGAATGCGCGCGCCCGTTCATCTTTCAACATCCGGCGTGCCTGGGCAGCAATCACCTTCGGTTTATGCAGGTCTTCTGCGGCGGCGTGTGCCAACAACTCCTCATCCGGCAGGCTCGACCAAATAAAATAACTGAGGCGGCTGGCCAGATCGTAATCCGATAAGGGATGAACCGCAGTGCCCGCTCCTGCAAGGTCGATCCGGTAGCACATGTCAGGTGACATCAACACGCCGACAATTGACTCGCGCATGGCCGCCTGATGGTCCAATCCGTCTTTAGCGCGAGCTGACTTATAATATGCCAGCAGATCATTCTTCTCCTCCTGTGACAGCGGTCGGCGGTAGGCTCGCCCCGCGAATTGCAGCAGCGCTTCCAGATGACTCGGCTCCGCGTCCATGCGGGCTTTTTCCACCCAGCGAATCCCTGCCTCCGCCGATGTAAAAAAATCGTTAATTGCCTGAATCGCCACCGCGCTGCCACCCTGGGCATCGTTCAGATAAGCTTCACGAAGCTGCTTGATCTTGCCCTCGGACGTTAGATCTCGCTCTTCAGGATCAGCCGCCACAGGCAATTTCTCCTGAGCAATAGTCCGTCCCTCCCGATTTCCACCCAGATAAAACTCCCGGAAGGTACGTATGTTCGCTGACGCAACAAAGTCCAACTCATGCCACATCTCATCGAGCTCCGCCTGCTGTTTCGAGTCGAGGATCAACTCGTAGAGCGGTTGATCATCCCGGAAATAGCCCATGAGGTTATGAAAACCCGCGCTCAGGTACCGGCCTTTGTCAGTCGTAGTATCAAAATAATTTCGGCCCCGCTCCTGCCGATAAAACATATCCGGGAAGAGGCTGCAGAACCTGCCAAACGCCGCTTCGTAACGAGCTCGCTGCCCGGCAGGCACCGTCAAATCAGGATCACCCGAAACATTCTTGATCAATTCAGTTCGACCGGGCCCAAAGACATTCTTCGTGGAAGGTTCAGGTTGATCCGCCATGACCGGCTTCGGCTCCCCTTCAACCTGCAACTGCGCGGGGTCAAACGACCGCCGATGGGTCGCATACTGAATATTTTTCCAAATTAATAGTGGCTCTCTCGATGCATCGATTTTGCCCGCTGTAATATTCAGAAATCGAGGCTCAACTTTACCCCGAAGGTCCAGCACGTACTCGCGCATCTCTTCGCAACCCTGTTGCATTAGCTGCAACTTATCCGCGCCGGGCCGAGGCAGCCTTTGCCACATTGTTTGCAGTTTCACCATCGGCCCCACTTCCTCTTTGCTTCCCTCCAGTGCGTTCCAGACTGTCCCCAAATACTTCGCGCTCACATGAGTTTCAGCAGCCACATCGGCTAATTTCGCGCGCGGCTTTCCCAATGCCGCTCGATATTTATAACGCCAGGCCGCCTCGAAATAATCGGCATAATCGATATTTTGACGGTGATAAAAATCGATGATCTGCATCACGCAAAACTGATCGCGATCCGTTTCCGCAAGCATTGGGTTGGGCGCAAATCCGAAACCATTCGGCTTGAGATACATGTGATTCGCCACATCCCGCGCTGCCTTCAAATATTTATTGAGCAAAGTCGGCGACATCACCAGCGATTCGCCCGAATTATCGAACCCCGCTGTGTTGGACGGATCGACCGGAAACTCGCGCGTGGGCTTGATATCAACTCCCGTGAGGTCGCGGATGGTGTAATTGAATTCCGAATTGCTCAATCTCCGCGCGAGCACAATTCCCGGATCGCCCAGATGCTTCGATGCCTCATGCCGGCGCAACGTTTGAATCCACACGACGACCTCCGCGCGCAGCTTCGGATCTGGATGCTTTTTCGCCTTCTCCGGGGGCATCTCACCCATCTGCAATTTGTCGAGGACCAGGCCCCAATGCTCATAATCCTTCGCTACAGCTTCCATCGATGTAAAAGGACTGAGATCCAAATCTCCCTTGGCCTTGTCCTTCCCATGGCAGCTTATGCAATAAGTTGCCACAAACGGCTGAACAGTCGCTTCGAAACGACGCTTGAGATCGGTTTCCGCACGATCGGCGCCCGCCGATTTTCGAGCGGATAAAATGGCGAAGCAGGCAATCGCCAAAATCAACGGAATCCGAGCCTCCAATGTCCCTCGGGGCTTGCGCTTGGGTGACGAAACTTCACCAGACCGGAATCGCTGTTGTTGTTTGAATTGGCCGCTCATTAATCAGGAGATTACAGACGAATCATCCGCCACTATTGTTCAAGAGGCAACTTTTGCATTTACCAGTCATTTAGGTTGTTAAATCCCGCGCGGAAGACAAATTCTTATTCTCGCATGAAATGGCTAAAAATAGGAATTCCTTTGCTGGCTATTATTTGCAGCGGCGTCTTTTGGCTGAGCACCCGCGGTTCCGGCGGAATCCGTTACCACGGAAGGACTCTCAGATCCTGGTTCTCCCGGCTCAACCAATCGGACGCCGAATCCGTCGAAGCCAAAGCTGCTATTAAAGAAATGGGGGTCGTAGCCGTTCCCTACCTCACCGAACGAGCGACAA
>JAQGOX010000055.1 GCA_028293365.1 Verrucomicrobiales bacterium
TTCATTGTTCGAAAGGGTTGATTTGAACTTATCGAGACGCCAATACCTCGTCAATAACTCTCTGACCAGCGCTCAAGTTCAATCTACTAAGTCTCGGAAGCCGCGTAACTGTGCGTCTGATGGCACAGAATCCCCGTATTTTGATTAGGTTAGCGGACGAAAATCTGCCGGATGATATCTTCGATTGGAACCTCCTGAATATCAATGTCGGTGACCGGGAGCTGATCCAGAAGGTCCTTGCAAACAGCGATGACACGGTCGCGCTTCACCCGCAATTTAATTCCCCCAGGTCCCCGTTCGATAACTTCGCCGAATCGGGTTAAATCCGCCGTTTCGCTTTGCGTGTTCGGGCTGCATTGGATTGTCACCAATTTAAAATCAGCAAAACGGTCTATGACGTCGCTTAGCTTTCCATCGAAAGAAATCGTCCCCCGGTCGATGATGATTACCCGTTCGCACAGCTCCTGGATGTCGGCCATGTAATGGCTGGTGAGAAGAATCGTTGTTTTATGTTGCGTGTTGTGGCGTTTAAGAAATTCCCTAACCGTTTTTTGTGAGATGACATCCAGGCCAATGGTGGGTTCGTCCAGAAAAAGCACCTTCGGCTCATGGAGCAGCGCCGCGATTAATTCCATTTTCATTCGCTCCCCAAGCGAAAGCTCTCGAACCATGACGTTCAGCTTGTCTTTGACCGCAAGCAACTCGGTCATATCACTCACAATGCGCTCGAATTTGCGTGGTTCAATCCCGTAAATCTTACTGTTCAATTCGAGCGATTCGCGTGCGGGCAAGTCCCACCAAAGCTGGTTCTTTTGACCGAGCAACAAGGCAAATTGCCGACGATAACCATCTGCACGCTCCCAGGGGGTATAGCCAAGTACCTTGGCCTCGCCGGAAGTCGGGTAAAGCAAGCCGGCAAGCATTTTTAGTGTGGTTGTCTTTCCTGCTCCGTTTGGACCCAGGAAACCAACCAATTCACCTTCTTCTACCGTAAACGAAACATTCTTTGCGGCATCGGTCAGCTCGGATTCGCGGTGGATCAATCCTTTCAGCGCTCCAGCAAACCCTGGCTGCTTCTTATAGCTGCGATATTGCTTGCTAAGATTGCGAACGGCAATTATCGGCGAATGATCCATGCAGCCCTAAAGAAAACAAATGGGTGCCCGAACTGCGAGGGGAAAAAAGAAACAGGGCCAGCCGTTGCTGCTGACCCTGTTCAGGTGATGAAACCATTTTACGCCTTCACCGTAGACGCTCAGAAGCGCGACGAGGCAACTATTTCCAACGCTGTCCAAAACCTCGTCGCGGGCCCGGTTTCTCGGCCAACCCTACCTGAACAGCGTTGACTGCTTAATAGATTGGAGCGTTTTGCCGCTGGAACGTTCAAAGTGATATTGCTTTTTTTCTTAAACTGCCAAATCCGTGAAGATCAACGTTCTGTCCCGGTCCCGAATGACTTTTCCCAGCGGAATCTCGGGATTGGAGGCGATTGCCTGGCGAAAGCTTTCTTCTTTGCCGTTTCCGGAAACTAAGACCCATACTTCTTTCGCCGCCTGGATGGTTGGGAAACTCAATGTGATTCGATTCGGCGGCGGCTTCGGGCCTGTCACAGGGTAATAAATCGCGCCAGCCCATTGATTCTCAACTCTTTGGCCGGGGAAGAGAGAGGCAACATGACCGTCCTCGCCCATCCCCAAAAGCAGTAAATCAATAATGGGGATACCGTCGCTGTTGATCGGGGCGATCCGGCACAGCTCTGCCTCTGCCATCTGCGCCGCGAAAACCGGATCGGCTTCCCCAGGAATTTGATGAATTTTTTCCGGATCGATATTTAGCGGTTCGAATAGCTTCCGTTCGGCAATCCCGAAATTGCTTTCTGTATCACCCGCGGGAACACAGCGCTCGTCGGCCCAAAAGAAATGGGTATTCCCAACCAGCTCGATCGCTCCTGGCGGATGGGTTAGACATTGTGCGAGCAACTCGTGGAAAAGCGCGACCGTGATCCGTCCTCCAGATAAGCAAAGACTCGATGCTGATTTGCCGGACAGAAACTCAAGCAGCCGACCCGCAGTGCTCCGCGCCAGCGCTTCAGGGCTCTCGAACCGAACCACATCAGTTAAACCCATGAGCTTTTAACTCGTTACAGAATCGGGCGCGGGTCGCGCCAGGCGTGCCCACTTTGAGCCAGCAAATCATCCGCCGCGACCGGCCCCCAGGTCCCCGCGGAATAAAACTCACGATTTGTGAGCGGCTTATCGCCCCAACCTTTCCGGATGGAATCGACGATTCCCCATGCGGTTTCCACCTCGTCACGACGGATAAATAAGGTCGCGTCCCCGGTCATCGCTTCGAGCAGCAACCGCTCATAGGCTTCGGGAGTATAAGCGCCAAATTCACTGTTGTAGCTAAAGTTCATGCGGACGGGGCGCACTTGCAGACTCGTGCCAGGAACTTTGCCGTTGAACCGGAGTGAAATCCCTTCATCGGGCTGAAGACGCAGGGTGAGCGCATTTGCATCCAGTTTCGGTCCGCATTGAGCGGCGAAAAGCACATGGGGAGTCGGGCGGAACTGGATGCGTACTTCACTTGCGCTCAAGGGTAACGCTTTACCCGTCCGCAAATAAAACGGCACGCCCGACCAGCGCCAGTTATCGATCAACAATTTGACCGCCACGTAGGTTTCGACATTGGAGTCGCTCTTGACCTTCGGTTCCTGACGATAGCCCGGCCCGAGTTTGCCATCGATCATGCCGGCAAAATACTGGCCCCGTACCACCTGCTTTGCGACATCGGCAGGAAGAATCTGGCGAATCGACTTAAGAACCTTCACTTTTTCATCGCGGATAGGTTCGGGATCCAGCATCACCGGCGGTTCCATTGCCACCAACGAGAGGACCTGAAGCAAATGATTTTGCAACATGTCGCGGATCGCCCCCGCTTCCTCGTAATAGCCCCCGCGCCCTCCCACCCCGAGCTTTTCACTGACCGTAATCTGCACGTGATCGATGCTTTGACGATTCCAAATCTGTTCGAAAATCGAGTTCGAAAAGCGGAACATCAAAATATTCTGGACCGTTTCTTTCCCAAGGTAGTGATCGATGCGGAACACCTGTTTTTCATGAGCGTACTTGGTGAGGTCAGAATTCAATTGATATGCCGATTCCAGATCGTGGCCGAAAGGTTTTTCAACAACGATCCGCTGCCAGGTTTTATCGTTCAGCTCGTGATGCAAGAGGTCGGCGTTGTGCAGATGCTCGACGACCTCCGCGAATTGACTGGGCGAAGTCGCCAGATAGAACAGCAAATTATGACGAAGCTGCTCGTTCTTAAGGTTCGCGAGCTGACCTTCGAGCTTCTTGTAGTCTTCCGGCTGCGAAAAATCTCCCTGGCAATAGGAAATGTTTTTCGAAAATTCCATCCAGACTGCCTCATCAACCGGTTTCGTGCGGGAAAACTGTTGCAGGGCGGCATGCAATTCCTCGCGCCACTGGTCGTCCGTTTTTTCCCGGCGCGCAAAACCAATGATGTGAAACGGCGTCGGCAGCGCCTTGGCCATAAAAAGATGGTAAAATGCGGGGATTAATTTGCGGGCAGTCAAATCACCGCTCGCGCCGAAGATAACAATCGAACAGGGCTCGACCGTTTTTCGCATTTGACCGATCCGGCAGGTCATCAACTCATCCAACTGATCTTGTTCATTCACGCGTCGAGATTGAACAACGCCGCAGCGTTATTCAATCACGTTTGTGAACCCAGTTTGGAGAAAAAGTTTGCGTCACCGGTTCGTGACGCTCGCATCAGCCATTAGCCTGGAATGAATCGTGCGCGCCGGAACGCGTATATGCGCCGAGCATTACCGTAGCGCGTTCACAAGCCAGAGGTCGCCCGGTTTATTTTAAACGCCCGGGCCGTAAGTAGTCGCTGCGGTTTGTCTCCGCGACAAAACCGCGCTCCATCAGCGTCCCACACTTTAAATCGCACACAATCGCTTCGGCCTGCTTGCATTCAGCGAAAGTTTCGGCGTTAATTCCGCAGAGGTTGATCGTGGCTGGATGAAAGTTTCATCCGGATCGCATCTCAAGCAAAAAGAAACCAAACCGGCATGGATGGCCTAATAATGTCTCCCGCAATCGGGGAGAAAATACTGCAATATGTCGGAGATCGCATTTGCTTTACCTTTGTTCAATCCCCCGTCCAGTCAAAGAGCGCCAAAGCGTTCCTCAGAACCAATATTGGACGAGCTTCGGGTCTCAGGCATGATATTATCGAAGGTTATTCCGGGCATGTGGCTCTGACGGGAACCTGTTGGCGGGATATTCCCATGCGGCTCGACGCAGACCGCTGGACTGTGGAATTAACGCTTTCAGAAGTCGGGTTTTTCGAAGCGAAGGCTTTTTTGGTTGATGACCAGGGCCGCCAACATTGGCCCGCTGGCGAGAACGCCGGCATTACTGTGCACCCGAGCGCCTACAGAACCGGAAATACTATTTATTGCGCTTTCACTCGAATGTTTGGGGAAACAAAAACCGCGCTATCAACACAGAACGAAGCACTCGACCTCGAACTCACGAAATTGGACCGACAGGGTTACACCGTTATTCCTCCGTCCGGCAAGTTGCGGGACCTGCAGCGCGAATTGCCACATATCTTCGACACCCTGGGTTGCAAAATTCTGCATTTGCTTCCGGTAAATCCAACTCCCACTACCTATGCTCGCTTCGGTCGCTTCGGCAGCCCATATGCGGGTGAAGATCTAACTGCGATCGACCCTGCCCTCGTTGAATTCGATAAGCGAACGACTGGTGTGGACCAGTTTTGTGAGCTGGTGTCCGCCGTCCATTTGAAAGGAGGGCGCGTTTTTCTCGATCTCGTCATTAATCATACAGGTTGGGGCTCGA
>JAQGOX010000062.1 GCA_028293365.1 Verrucomicrobiales bacterium
GAGGCCATCCGCGATGCGATGCTCACCGTTTCCGGACGGCTTGATCTGAGAATGTTTGGCCCCTCGGTCCCTTTGCATCCGTCGCAGTTTGTCGAAGCGCGAGGTTTGCGCAGCGAACGTGGTCCGCTTGATGGCGATGGCCGGCGGAGCATTTATGTGGCGGCGCGCCGCAACTTTCTGCCGATGATGCTGACAGCTTTTGACACGCCAACACCGTTTACGACCGTTGGGCGAAGGAATGTTTCGAACGTGCCCGGGCAGATGCTGTTTCTGATGAACGATCCCTTTGTTCATCAACAAGCTGAAGTCTGGGCTCGCCACCTTGTGTCCGAAATGCCCACTGCGATGCCGGAAGCGCGCCTGCGCCAACTTTTCCTCACTGCCTACAGCCGCGAGCCTTCCGCGGCCGAGATCGCCCGGTGCCGAACCATGCTGCACGAAGTTGACAAGACTTCCGGCCAGGAGGCGGGTGAGCTGGAATCGTGGACGGAACTTTGCCACGCACTGTTTGGAGCCAAAGAATTCCTGTATGTCCGCTGAAAACAATTATTGCCAAAACTGTCTTAGCCGCCGCGAAATGTTGAAACAATTCGGGTGCGGATTCGCCTCGGTGGCGTTCGCGGCGCTGTTCGGCCAAAACTCTGTTCGAGCCGGCCTTTCCCGGCCCAACCCGCTGGCCGCGCGGCCACCCCATTTCAAGCCGCGCGCCCGCAGTATCATTTTTCTCTACATGGACGGAGGAGTGTCGCAGGTGGACAGCTTCGACTACAAACCGCTTCTCGAAAAGCATCATGGCGAGGATCCTCACAAAGCCATCGGCAAACTCGAGAAGACCCAGTTCGCCAATATTGGCAAAGTCATGAAGTCGCCGTGGAACTTTGCGCGGCATGGTGAAAGCGGCCTTTGGGTCAGTGATCTCTTTCCGCATCTGGCCACAGTGGCGGACGAGCTCTGCGTCATCAAGTCAATGACGTCGAAATTCCCGGAGCACACGAGCGCGAATTATTTTCTGCATACGGGAACGGGCCTGCAGGGTCGCCCGAGTCTCGGGGCCTGGGCCACGTATGGACTGGGGAGCGAAAACCAGGACGTGCCCGGCTTCGTTGTGCTGAACGGCGGCTTGATCCCGTCCGGCGGCATGGACAACTTCGCCAACGGTTTCCTGCCGGCCACATATCAGGCCTCAATCTTTGAATCCAAGGACCCGCCATTGGCCAATATTCGCGCCACGGAAAAATCGCCAGGGATCCAGAAGCTCAAAACTGACCTCATCCACGACCTGGACGAACAGATGTTGGAACAGGCGGGCCACCTTGATGCGCTGGAATCGGCGATCGCAAACCACGAACTGGCGGCCCGGATGCAAATGACCGTTCCGGAACTCGTGGACTTGAAGGGCGAGTCGGCCGCCACGAAAAAACTCTATGGATTCGAATCGACTGACGAGTTCACGCGTGGATATGGGAAGCAGTGTCTCATGGCACGCCGTCTGGTCGAGCGCGGGGTGAGGTTCATCGAATTGACCTGCCCGAAAATCGGCGGTTACGATCGATGGGACGCGCATGGCGACTTGCGGAAGAATCATTCACAGAACGCTCACGCGGTAGATCAGCCGATCCGAGCATTACTCGTCGATCTTAAACAACGAGGACTCCTGGATCAGACGCTCGTGGTGTTCTCCGGGGAATTCGGGCGCACGCCTTTCGCCCAGGGTTCCGACGGACGGGATCACAACGAATTTGGTTTCTCCATCTGGATGGCTGGCGCGGGTGTTAAGGGCGGACTGAGTTTCGGCGAGACCGACGAATGGGGGTACAAGGCTGTGGTGGACAAATTGGAAATGCACGACCTGCACGCCACCCTCCTCTACCTCCTGGGCATGGACCACACGAAACTGACTTATCGTTTCAGCGGGCGCGACATGCGCCTGACAGATGTGTATGGACAGGTCGTTCAGCAGATCATGAGTTGAGCGTTCCGGATCAAACACTTCACCACTTTTAATAGATCCAACCGAAAAGCATGCGACCTGCAGTCCAAAAGCCCTGTTTTGGGGCCGGGCTTGCCGTTTTAACTTTGACCGTTCAAGCGCAAACCAACCACGCGACCCTGGGAGAAAACAAAGCCCGATTCGCCAAAATTTCTCGATTGTTCCCGATTACTGGTTAAGCATAAGCGCACGACATGTCGTTTGCCGATTTTCCAGACCAGCAGCATCCCATCAGCTTGCTCCAGCGCAGCCTCGAGAAAGGCCGACTGGGGCACGCGTATCTTTTTACCGGGGCGGAATTGCCCGTGCTCGAAGCGGTTGCGAGCACTCTGGCGAAAACACTGAACTGTGAGAAGCCACCCAAGGTTGGAGTTTCCGTTCCTCTTGATTGCTGTGATATCTGTCGGAGTTGCCGACAAATTCAGGAGCGGGTCCACCCTGACATCCAATGGGTTCGGCCGGAGTCCAAGTCGCGGGTCATCACAGTGGATCAGATCCGAAATCTGCTGCAAATCGTCCACTTGAAGCCGACGGAAGCAGCATGCAAAGTCATTGTGATCGTCGCGGCCGATCGTTTGAATGTCGAAGGCGCGAATGCTTTCTTAAAAACTTTGGAGGAGCCGCCGCCGCGCACGGTTTTCATTCTTTTGTCGGCCGAGCCGCAACAAATGCTTGAAACGATCATTTCCCGATGCCTCCGCCTGACCTTTGCGGGAGGCGACCTCAGTTTGGCGCCCGAGGACCAAGCCTGGTTGGAATCGTTTGCCACGGCGACGGATGGTTCTGGTGGCGGGCTTCTACCGCGCTACAAGCTGCTCGGTACCATCCTGGCCCGACTGGCGGAACTCAAGGCGCATATCGAAAAAGGACTTACCGCCAGGTCGCCGCTGCAAAAATACGATGACATCGAAGCGAAGCTTCAAGACAAGTGGGAAAGCGAGTTGAACGCTGCGATTGAGGCTGAATATCGTCAGCAGCGGAGCGAGTTGCTACGTTTGGTTCAAACCTGGCTGCGCGATGTCTGGCTGATCACCCACCGGATGCCGACGGATCTACTCTCCTTTCCGGTTTTGCAGCCAGCCTCCGCTAAGGTCGCGGCCCGGATCGATGGAAGCGCAGCCATGGAGAATCTTCGGACCATGGAACAGACGCAACGACTGCTCCGCACCAATGTCCAGGAAGCGCTGGCACTCGAGGTCGGATTGCTGAAACTAAAGCTGTGAAAGCGTCTACGGCCAACGCCTGGTTGAACCGACCCCTTTCTCTTGGGTTTGGTTCATTCATTGGGGTGGTGCTTTGGAAGCTGGGTAACCCGGTTATTCTGGAATATCTAATCACTCCGCCGGATAACATCTGGGCGGTTTGGCCCTTAAGCTGGGGTTATACCCTGCTCATCCTGCTTTGCCTGGCGACAGTGTGGTTTGGCCGTTGGGATCAGGCGCAACGCGTGCCGGCATGGTTGCTATCCTTGCCATTGGCCTGGCTGGCCTGGCAGTTTCTTGCATCAACTCATTCAGTCGAGCCCAAGCTGAGCCGGGTGACGCTTCCTCATTTCTGCGCCTGTATCGCCTGTTTTTACCTGGGATTTTTTGTTCTCTGGAACCGTGTAAACTGGAGATGGTTTGGGGCACCCGTACTGGTCTGTTTCATGTTATCGCTTTGGATGGCGTTCGAACAGCACTATGGAGGGCTGGAAGAAACCCGGAAACAATTCCTCAACCAGCCGGGAGCCGAATTGTACCCAAAATGGTATCTGTTGAAGATCCAGTCGAACCGGGTATTTGGATCGTTCGTTTATCCAAATGCACTGGCGGGTGCCATCCTCCTTTTACTCCCACTTTCATTACGATTGACCTGGCTCCTGAGTTACCGCCTCACGAACATTACAAGATTGGTTATCGTAGGGATCATTGCTTACGCGGAGCTCGCTACCCTTTATTGGTCTGAGTCCAAAGGGGGCTGGCTGATCGCGCTAGGAGTTGGTTTATTTTCCCTAAGTCAACTGGGGTTTTCCAGGAAGCTAAAAACGGCGGCGGCTGTGATTGTGCTCCTGGCGGGAACGGCTGGTTTTCTCATCAAGTTTCAAACCTATTTAAGAAAGGGCGCGACAAGCGTCGGAGCGAGATTTGGATATTGGCAAGCGGCCTGGGTTACAACGAAACAGCACCCGATTTTCGGAAGCGGACCGGGAACCTTCTCCGTAGCCTACGCCAAAATAAAGCCACCGGAGGCCGAGATGGCCAGACTCGCCCATAACGATTACCTGGAGCAGGCATCCGACAGCGGGGTGCCCGGGTGCATCCTATACCTGATTATGATCTGGGGATGGTTGAGCTACACTTACCGGCGGACGGCTATAAAGTTTGACTCGATTCCGGCGTTAATTCTGCTCGGGTTATTGGCGTGGTGTGCTCAAGCGTTCATCGAGTTTCAGCTTTACATCCCGGGCCTGGCCTGGCCAGTATTCATGCTGTTCGGGGCGCTGCTCGCCAGCACCACGGGTCAACCAAAGGTTCAGGTTGCTTCAAACGAGCTTTAACATTAAAGCTGCTCAACAAAAGCATTTTTTTTCATTTTAGCCGTAATTATTCACCAAATTTCGATAAGAAACTACGCTTGACTCATTGATATTCACCCCCTAGTCTCGCCTCACATTCGTAACATTACGGCAAGCAGTGTCGAAGGTCGGCTACTGCTTTTTTCCTTTCCGGTTCGCGAAGTTTTCGGTGGTTTGCAAGCTGTAGAAGCCGCCTTATGCGGCTCGAAAAAACAGTGAGGCAAACAGAACCAAAGTGAAGCTCGGTGGGTGCAACAGAAGAACCCTATGGACTTAAAAGACATCAAAGCCATTGTCGATTTGATGAAGAAGAACTCGATCTCAGAGTTCGAACTTGAAAAGCAGGAATTTAAAATAAGACTCAAGCGCGGGACCAACGGTGGCGCTCAGAATATCATCTATGATGAGCCGCAGATGGTCCAGGGAGGATACTTACCCCAGGGGAGCCAATCCGGGTCTGGGCAACCGGCGGCGCTACCGCCCGCTGCTACCAACGAAATTGAGATCAAGTCGCCGATGGTGGGTACTCTCTACCGTGCGCCATCGCCGGAAGCGGGCCATTACGTAGAGATTGGAGCCGAGGTAAATGCCGAAACGGTCGTTTGCATCATAGAGGCCATGAAGGTAATGAACGAGATAAAGGCCGAGGTCCGAGGGGTTATTACTCAGATACTCGTTGAAAACGCCAAACCCGTCGAATTTGGCCAACCCCTCTTCAAGATCCGCCCGCTCTAAAGCGCCCGCGATTCGTCAACGTATCATGTTTGAAAAGATTCTGGTCGCAAATCGGGGGGAAATCGCCGTTCGGATCATCCGCGCCTGCAAAGAGCTGAACATTCGCACTGTCGCCGTTTACTCCGAATCCGACGTCAATTCGATGCATGTGCAAATGGCAGACGAAGCCATTTGCATCGGAAAACCTGCCAGCAACGAAAGTTATCTCCGAATTGATCGGTTAATTAGCGCCGCGGAGATCGCGGATGTTGACGCCATCCATCCTGGATACGGGTTTCTATCGGAAAATGCTCATTTCGCGGATGTTTGCGAGAATTGCAACATTCGGTTTATCGGACCCAGTTCACGGGCGATGAATCTGCTCGAAAACAAGCAGATCAGCCGGGCATTAGCCAAAAAAGCAGGGGTTCCGATTCCTCCGGGATCGGAAGGCTTAATCGAAAACGAACAGGATGCCCTGAATGTGGCGAAGCGAATCGGTTATCCAGTCATGATCAAGGCGGTCGCAGGAGGCGGCGGACGCGGGATGCGGGTAGCCCACAACGATATTTCCCTGATTAAAGGCTATCACACCGCCCGGAGTGAAGCGGAAAAGGCCTTCGGCAACTCCGGGGTTTACATCGAGAAATACATCGAAAGCCCCCACCATATCGAATTCCAGATCCTGGGCGATAACAAGGGAAACATCATCCACCTGGGTGAACGCGATTGCTCGATCCAACGGCGCAATCAGAAGATCGTTGAAGAAACGCCGTCCCCTCTGATCGAGAATAAGCACAAGGATTTGCGCAAAAAAATGGGCAAAGCCGCAATTCGTCTGGCGGAAATGGCGCATTATACGAGCGCCGGCACGGTAGAATTTATCGTGGATGACAGCGGTAACTTTTACTTCCTCGAGGTCAATAAACGCATCCAGGTCGAGCATCCGATTACAGAGGAAGTCACGGGAATTGACCTGGTAAAGCAGCAAATCCTGATCGCAATGGGTGAGCCACTCAAGATTTCGCAAAGCGATGTCACGTTCAAGGGTCACGCCATTGAATGCCGCATCAATGCCGAAGACCCGTTCGACGATTTCCGCCCGTCACCGGGACGTATTGAAATGTATTACGCTCCCGGCGGTCGCGGGGTTCGCGTCGATAGCCATGCTTACGCCGGTTACGTGATTCCTCCACACTATGATTCCCTGATCGGGAAATTAATCACTTACGGAAAAGATCGTCGCGATGCGATGGATAAAATGAGTCGCGCTCTGGGCGAGTACATGATTACGGGAGTCAAAACGACAATTCCTTTCGAGCAAGCGATCCTGCAGGATCCCAATTTCCGGCGTGGCGTTTACTCGACTGCTTTCATCGAGCAGTTGCTGGGGGGTGCCCGTCGAGAGCTAATCGAAGACAAGGGTTGACCTGGTCACGATGCGCTGACTTGTCCATGCCTCGTGATTTTGATCTCTTCAAAGCGAGACTTTATACATTCGTTGATACCGCTTACCTGAATGGTCGCGACCCTGCGGACGTAGCGCGGCAACTTTGTGCTGGAGGATCAGATTTGATTCAACTGCGCGCAAAGGAGTGGCCTGAAAAAGAAGTTCGAGTTCTCGCGGAGCGAATTGTCCAAATTACGCGAGGAGCGGGAATTCCGCTCGTCATCAACGATTTTCCTCGAATTGCGCAGGAAGTGGGAGCGGAATTCTGCCATCTCGGTCAGGAAGATTTCTTCGAAGGTAGTTACAAAACGACCAACGAGGTCTGGGCGGGTTACCCGCAAGGGACCCCTCAAATAGGCTTGAGCACCCACGCTCCAGCTCAAGCCGAGCGCGCCATTGCCGCCAAACCAGCCTACATCGCGATCGGACCAGTATTTGCGACGGCCACCAAACCAACTGCAAACGCGGTGACACTTGAATATGTGCGGTGGGCGGCCGCAAGCGTTCGAATCCCATGGTTTGCCATCGGCGGCATTCACCTGGGAAATCTCAACCAGATTTTGGAAGCGGGTGCAACGCGAATCTGCGTGGTATCTGCCATTCTAAACGCGCCGGACATTGCGCTGGCTTGTAAGAAATTTCGCGCTAGGTTGGAGGATTGAACCCGCTAATGTTATTCCGATTCCGATGGAGGATCGTTGTAGCGCTCCTTCTCCTGACGATTCACTCAGCGGTCGCAAGGACTGACCTCGACCTTATCCTCAATTCACGAAGCTTACATTTGCGTTCCGGCGACAAACCCGAATGGGATGAATTCGCCGGAAAAAACCCGGATGCACGAAGGCTCGACTTGCATTTTACAGCCCAAAGCAACGTTGGCGAGTCGACCCTATTTATTCGCCAGGATGAGGTGAAGGAAGACTGGGTGGTCCAATTAAACGGGAAACGTCTGGGTAACCTGTTCCTAATGGAAGCCGACCTAATCCATAACCTCGCTGTTCCCGCTGGAGCTTTGCGCGACGGTGACAACCTCCTTTCAATCGTTCCTCCGAAGGCGCTGGATGACATTGTCGTCCAGGAGATCCGAATAAGCTCTCGCCCTGCAACCGAAGCCATTCACGAATCGACGCTTGATTTGAAAGTTTTAGATCAAATGAACTCAGGTCCCCTTCCCTGTCGGCTAACGATTGTGGATGCGGAGGGAACACTGGTTCCTTTGATCGCCCTGACAAACAAACCATTTCTCGCGGTCCGGCCAGGGGTTGTCTATACGGGGAATGGAGAGGCCGAAATTGGATTACCGGCAGGCGATTACACGGTCTATGCGTCGCGTGGTTTTGAATGGAGTGTCGCGACACAAACCGTTCATCTCGCCTCAAAACAAAGCGCCCAAATTGCATTACAACTTCGACATGAAGTACAGACCGCCGAGTTTGTCAGTTGCGACACTCACATCCACACATTCACCTTGAGTCGTCACGGAGACGCAACGCTCGATGAACGAATGCTGACACTTGCCGGAGAAGGGATCGAATTGCCGATTGCGACTGACCACAATGTCCTCGTTGATTATACGGAATCAGCCCGCCGGACGGGAGTGCAACGATGGTTCACACCGGTAATCGGCGATGAAGTCACAACGCAAGAAGCTCATTTTAACATTTTTCCCATTGAGACCGGGAGCAATGTACCCGACTGGCATTTAACGAATTGGCCAGGTTTGATGAGTTCGTTCCGGTCGACTCCGGGTGTCCAGGTAGTGATTCTTAATCATCCCTACAACGTGCATACCGGCTTTCAGCCATTTGCCAAAACCAATTTCAACGCGGCAAGCGGCGACAACAAATACGGTCCGGAATTTAGTTTTGACGCGCTGGAGCTCGTCAATTCCTCGGCCCAGCAAAGTGACTACATGAGGGTTTATCGAAGCTGGTTCGCACTTTTGAATCACGGTTATAAAATCACCGGAGTGGGATCAAGCGATTGCCACGACGTAAGCCGTTACATTGTTGGCCAAAGTCGCACCTACATTTCCTGTCCCGATGCAAATCCGGGGCAACTCAATGTTTCAGTGGCATGTTCGAACCTGCTGGCCGGGCGCGCAAGTGTCAGCATGGGTCTGCTGACGGACCTAACGGTGAACGGAAAATTTAAGAGCGGCGATCTCGCGACCGGTGTCGCTGGAGCATACTTAAAAGCAAATCTCAAAGTCCGAGGTCCATCGTGGGTGAGCGCAACGAACTTCGCACTGTATGCAAACGGGATCAAAGCTTCCTGGCCAGCGATCCATGACGAAAAGGCCGTGTCTGCGGAAGGCGATTTAAAAGCTTCCGTAACCTGGACGATTCCACGACCAACCAACGACCTATATCTCGTCGCTATCGCAACGGGACCCGGAGTCGTTGCTCCATTCTGGCCAATAGCACGACCGTACCAGCCGGTTTCGACACATTGGGACTCCCGAGTCATCGGATCGACAAATCCTCTATGGATCGATGGAGATGACGACGGTAAGTACACCTCGGCGCGAGGATATGCATTGCGACTGATCAAACAATATGGTTCTGATTATCGAAGTCTATTAAAGGCATTAAATCCTTTCGATGAAGCCGTTGCGACTCAGGCCGCCAGCCTGATCGCCGTTGCTGGTTCCAGCGTCAGTCCAGACGATCTGGCTTCGGCTTCGCCGCACGTAAAACGTGGCTTCGAAGCTTTCGAGGCCGAATTCTAAAATTGAGGAGGCAAAGGGCCGTAGACATGGACGGCGTAGGGCTCGAATTTGTCATGAATCCATCCGCCCTTACTTGTGATCGCACGCGGCTCCCCCAAAGCGCCAAAGAATTCCGGTAACTGTTTGGGGGCATGGATGCTAAAACCGAGTTTGTTTGCCGTCGTATTGACAGCAACGAAATAATCACCCGCTGACACTTCTTCATTTCCCTTGGAAACGCGGACGAGCGCCGTGCCAACCGCCGATTGAAACACCTCGTTTCGTGAAAAAGCCGCGTCGGTATATTCAATCTCAATTGGCCACCACAAATGTTTGGCCTGGAATAAAGGTAATCGTGAATTTATTTCGGCCACCGTATTGGTCAGGGCTTTCCAGGTGTCCGGATGATTTTCAATATTCCAGGTATTGTCCTGAAGGGTGTAATAGAAAATTCCGGTTGCCCGCTGCAACAACGCACAATAGGTCATGCATTTAATTTCCGCGGCGTTCGGCGGTCGCTTTTTCGACTTGTCGGTCATGAGCGGGTAGCCGGTCCAATCGAACGCTTGAATAATTGCAATTAGCGGTTTTTCAGGACCGACCGAAAGCCGAGCCATCTGTAAATGTTGATTGAACGTTGCGAGGGGTGCCCAACCGATCGGATACCGATCGAGCATGGTGAGGTTCGCGATGTCACCGTAGGCTGCAGCATCAGATCCATACGACAAAGCAATTGCGGTGGATTTCTTCGCGCCCGCAGACTTTAGGAAGCGATGCGCATTGCGCACATCCGTTGGCGAAACGCCGTTCAAATCCGGCTCGTCACAAATATACCAGGCCCATAGGGCGGGGCTGGAATCAAATTGGCGTACGTTCTGCCGAACTGTGGCGGCACTGAAATGCTCGCCAGCCTGGGTGCCGGGATATGCCAGAACCTTGAGATCCAACTGCGCGGCGTGTTTCAGGTAGTCTGCACTCGGGCCGCCAACGACAGCGTTAAAACCGCCCAGGCGCGCGGTATCCAAATGGTTCGTCGTTGTTACGCCCCAGAGACCGACGGGATAAAAAGGCGCATGGGCACAACCTGGAAAAAGAAATCCGCAGGCACCCAGCAGCATCCCTTGCAGAAACCTATTGTATCGTGAGAACGACATAATTGCGCTTCCCTTTGCGCAGCAGCAAGTTTTTACCGAACAGAAAGTCACTGAAGGAAAGGCTTCTCTGAAAATTAGCCTCACGAATATTATTCACGTAAATTCCGCCACCTTCGAGATCCTTTCGTGCCTGACCTTTCGATGTGCAGAGTCCTCCCTGCACTAAGGCTTCGACCAGTGGCAAACCGGTTCCTTCCAGGGCCGATTTAGAGACGTTTTGAGTCGGCACCTCTCCAACGATGTCGTTGAAAGTCGATTCGGAGATTCCCTCGAGACCGCCTCCGAACAGAATCTCACTCGCGCGAATCGCTTCCGTGGTGGCATTGGCACCGTGGATCAGGTCCGTTGCGGCCATTGCCAAAGCTTTATGGGCCTCCCGTGTCTCTGGCGGCCTTGCGGCGAGCGTTTCAATTTCCTCATGGCTCAAAAAGGTAAAATATTTCAGGAAGCGAACGACATCCCGATCGTCAGTCCGGACCCAGAACTGGTAGAAGCGGTAAACACTGGTCTTTTTCGGATCGAGCCAGATGGCGCCAGCGACACTCTTACCGAACTTGCTTCCATCCGCATTTGTAATGAGCGGAAGCGTCAGTCCAAATACCTGTGCTCCGAGCTTTTTGCGGCACAAATCGATTCCGGCCGTGATATTCCCCCACTGATCGCTCCCGCCAATCTGTAAATCGCAGGCATGGTCTTTGCGAAGCTGGTAAAAATCGAATGCCTGCAGGAGCATGTAACTGAACTCAGTATAGCTGATCCCAGTCTCGCGATCTTCCATGCGGGCGCGAACACTCTCCTTGCCTACCATCATGTTCACGGAAAAGTGTTTTCCGATGTCGCGAAGAAAATCGAGAAAGCTAACCGGGGCAGTCCAATCGGCATTATCGAGCAATCGCGCCGGATTTGATTTTACTTCGAAGTCCAGGATCGGGGCCAATTGTTTTTTGATGCAGGAAATATTATGGTCGAGCACTTCCCGAGTAAGCAACTGGCGCTCGGCACTCTTCCCGCTCGGATCACCAATCATGCCGGTGGCTCCCCCCGCGAGGGCAATCGGAGTGTGCCCCTCTCGCTGAAAACGACGTAACGCCAACAGCGGCACAAGATTGCCTACATGCAAACTATCCGCAGTGGGATCAAAACCGCAGTAGAGAGTTAGCGGCGAAATCGTTTTTTTCCGCAATTCAGGCGCATCGGTGCAATCAGCGATCAGTCCACGCCATTGCAATTCGTCATAAATATTCATCGCTCGTGCTCATTCTCTCAGGCGAAGATCTGGCGACAAGATCAAACTCGATGCGGTGGCATTTACGGATACCTTCTCAGGCACTTTCCTGATGGCATCTCCGCACCGGAACCTTTACGTTCAAACCGCGTGGTTGACGACAATTCTATGATCGAAAGATTTTTCGGACGAGTTTCAGTGTTGGCACTGGGGCTGACTTTGACTTTAAACGTGGTAGCACAGGGATCCGCGGACGCTTCCAAGGGATCAAAAAAAACCGTTATTTCCAGTCCCTCAGAAAAATCGATCGTGCTGCCTGAATCAGTGCCCGATCCCATTGAGCCGTTTAATCGTATGATGTGGGATTTTAATCAGGCGGCGATGAAGGATGTGGTTAAACCGAGTGCGAAGGTGTATCGATTCATCGTTCGAAAACCACTGCGCGCCGGGATCGGGAATTTCGGCAAAAACGTTACCTATCCAGACAGATTGATCAACAATCTGCTACAATCGAAATGGACCGGTGCGCGCGACGAAACCTACCGATTCCTTTGTAACACAATCCTGGGAGTGGGCGGATTGTTTGATGTAGGAACTTATTGGGAAATCCCAAAATCGAACCGCGATTTCGGGCAGACATTCGCGTATTGGGGTTGGAAACCGAATGTCTATCTCATGATCCCATTCGTTGGACCGAGCAACGAACGGGACGGGTTAGGTCTTCTGGGAGACGCCGCTGTCAATCCTTTAACCTATCTGGATCCTCCTTACAGCTACGCATCGTATGGCTTCAATTACAACAATCTTACGGATTCGGTTGACGATTATGTGCGGCTGACGGAGTCCGAAATGGATCCCTATTCTGTTTTGCAATATGCATGGACGTTCGCCCGCGAGAATCAGGTTGTTAATTTTCAGGTTAAAGGAGAACAGGACAAACCGTCGCTCGAAACCCTTCAATCTGTTTTCTTCACCTTTCGTGACCCCTCATTTCCCGATCACGGAAAAACAAAGTCTGTTCTGATCCCCACAACAGGCAAAAGACTGAAGTTCACGACCTGGTTGCAGCAGGGCAAAGCACCGATCGTATACATTGTACCTGGACTGGGATCGCATCGGTTGGCGGGGTCCGCGATTGCATTGGCGGAATTGGTGTACCAGAAAGGATTTTCAGCGGTTTGTGTGAGCAGCACCTTCAATTCGGAATTCATGGAAAATGCCTCAACCGCGATTGTTCCGGCCTACACTCCGGTAGACGCCAAGGATTTGCACGTGGCACTCACCGAAATAGACCGCGAACTTGAGCGAACCCATCCGAATCGCCTCGGAGCCAAAGCGCTCATGGGCTATTCCATGGGAGCATTTCAATCCCTTTTCATCGCAGCAACGGAGTCAACCAACCAACCACCTCTCCTCCAATTTGATCGGTACGTGGCGATCAATACGCCCGTAAGGTTGACATTTGGGGTCTCGCGTCTCGACGAGTTCTATAACGCTGCTTTGGAATGGCCGGCCGAGGAGCGGACCGAAAATATTAAGAACACGTTTTTGAAAGTAGCCGCTTTGAGCAGAACATCCCTTACTCCGAGCACTACGCTGCCTTTCAGTGCGATTGAATCCAAGTTTTTAATCGGAGTCGCTTTCCGACTGATTCTACGCGACGCCATCTTTAGCAGCCAACTTAGGCACAATCAGGGTGTGCTGAGATACCCGATCAAAAAAAACCGCCGCGAGCAGCTCTACCGGGAAATAATGGATTATTCTTTTTCTGATTATCTGCAGAAATTTGTCGTTCCCTATTATCAAACTCGAGGCATCGACCTTTCAAGTCCGAACGCACTTGTGGAGGCTGGCGATTTAAAAGCCTATACGAGCCGCCTCCAGGCGAACCCAAAAGTCCGCCTGATCGAGAATCAGAATGATATCCTCCTGGCTGAGGAGGACTTGAAATGGCTTAGAACCACATTTCCTCCGGACGAACAAACGGTTTTCGAAACCGGAGGTCATTTGGGAAATCTCGCGCATCCTTCAGTGCAGAAAGCGATCCTCGGTGCCCTCGAAGATTTGAACCCAGTTCAAACCAAAAAGGGCAAAGAAGCCGAGAAAAAGAATGCCGAAACTCCGATCAAGAAAAGCGCGATTCCGACGACGCTTTAATAAATGCGGATACTAGAGGATGAGGAGTTCCAACCGTGGAACGGTGTTGGGGCAGATAGAGCGTGCCGATAAAAAACCGACTTTCGGGCAACTCGACGGCGCGCACGGCCCCTTCCGAATCCGAGGCGACAATCCTTAGTGCTGTTGCCCGCAAAGTATCCACGTAGTGGGGATTCAC
>JAQGOX010000072.1 GCA_028293365.1 Verrucomicrobiales bacterium
TTCGAGTCAGGCTGGCGCGCGCGAGTGATCACCTGTTTTTTTGGCTCGGTCTGGCAACCTGTCAAAAGGGTCGCGAATGTAACTACTGTTATGAAAGTTTTGGCTCTTTGCACGGTATTGCGATTCAGTTCGATTTACTTTGTGAGAACCCCACCTGCAATCGATATACCCCAGACTCGCTCCGGGAGCGAATGGAATTCCAATCACAATCCAGGTCTTTTTTCACGACTCCTTCCCGAACAGCTCCACCCCGTTTTGCGCGAGGCGTTGCTGGATTTCGGTAATGTGCCCGCGATCGCGTGTTTCCACCGTGCAAAGGACATGGACTCGCGACAGATCAGGGCCCGCGAAAGTCCGATTATGCACGATTTCCGTTACGTTCGCTCCTGCGTCCGCCAAAATCGCGGAAAGATGGGCCAGCCCGCCCGGCCGGTCGCTCAAAAGTACATCGAAACGATAAATCCGCCCATCGGCAGCCAGCCCGCGTTCGATTACACGACTGTGGGCCAATGGATCAATATTACCCCCGCTCAACAAAAGAACTACGCGCTTCCCTGCGAGATCCTGCAAATCACCCTCAAGCAACGCTGCGAGCCCTGCTGCACCGGCGCCTTCGATAATGCACCGTTCCAATTCCGCGAGGCGAAGCATGGCCAGCGCTAATGATTCCTCCTCGACGGTCACCATGCGTTGCGTCAGGTCCTTGACGATGGCGAGCGTATTTCGACCCGCTTCTGCGACCGCCAATCCGTCTGCCACTGTGAACCGGGTCGCCACTCGAACTGGTGCTTTTGCGGCAAGTCCGGCCGCGAAACAGGCAGCATTGGCCGGTTCCACCCCGATAATCTGCAGATCAGGTTTCAGTGCCTGAAGTACCACGGACATTCCCGCCAGCAACCCTCCACCTCCGACCGGCACGATCACGGCCTCCGCATCGGGAACTTGTTCGAGAATTTCGAATGCCAGCGTTCCCTGCCCCGCAATGACCTGGGGATCGTCGAACGGATGCACATAAGTTAGCTTGCGCTCCTCTGCGAGCCGGGTGGCTTCCCCGCGCGCCTGATCGAAGGTATCCCCATACAGCACCACACTCGCTCCGAACTGGCGGCAGCGCGCTACTTTGACCAAAGGAGCAAACCGTGGCATTACCACCGTCACTGGAATCCCGAGCAATCGGCCATGCCACGATAATCCCAAGGCATGATTCCCCGCCGATGCCGCGATCACCCCCAGTTTCGCCTGTTCCGCGCTTAATTGTGCCAGCGCATTCCGTGCGCCCCGCTCCTTGAAGCTTCCGGTCCGCTGCAGATATTCCTGTTTGCAGAACACCCGGGCGCCGGTGAGCTCGCTCAATGCCGCGGATTCGGTGCATGACGTCCGGACAATCGACCCGTTTAAGCGTGAACGAGCTGCCATGATATCCGAGAGAGAAACACGAGCTGTTGACTGATTTTTCATAAATGCGATCCGGGCAAACAAAAAGCCCCGAGCGATTAAACTCAGGGCTTTCAGAAATTCGAGTAGCGTTAAATCGACGCGCGTCTATCCCTGCCCCAAGTTGGGACAAATAATGATCGCGGGGGTGATTGGGCATGACGCAGAATAAGACATTCGCCTGTTAGATACGGGACGAAATCCTCCACGTCAAGCGGGTTGCCAGTCCTGAATTCGGAGGAAAACAGTGCTCACGCCGTCACTGCACCGGATTTTTCAGGAGTCCGGCGTTCGGTCAAGTGGAGATATACCCCCACGGCCATGAATAATCCCGCGATGCCGAGTGTCCGATTGAAAGACTCTTTCAAAAACAGGATTGCCAGCAGTCCGCCCATAAAAGGGGCTGTGGAAAAATAAGCGCTCGTTCGCGCCGCTCCAAGCTTTCGAAGCGAAAGGATGAAGAGCACGAGACTGATCCCATAGCCGGCAAATCCAATCATCAAAATTGCCAGTCCGGTCTTTATCGCAGGAAAAGACTGGTGCAATAGCGTCGCGAGAAAAATATTTACCGCCCCTGCAACTAATCCTTTCATCCCTGCAAACACGCCTGCCTCAAGTGATGTCACTTTTTTGGTGAAATTATTGTCGATCGCCCAACAGAGCGCCGCCCCGGCCACGGCAAGCATGCCCAGGGGCGCTCCGGAAAAGCTCGAATCGCTTCCGGAAAGAATGGCTCCCCCCAAAAGGATTAATATCAATCCGAATACCAATCGTTTTCCATATGGCTCCTGAAAAACCAAGCAGGCGATTAATGCGGTGAATGCGCTTTCGAGGTTAAGCAGAAGCGAGGCGGTCGAAGCGTTGATCAGACGCAGGCCGAACATCAATAAAACTGGACCGATCACGCCTCCAAAAAGTATTGAGCCCACCAGGGGCAAGGCTTCGGCGCGGCGGAGGCTCCGGAGCGAGGCTCTCGATTCCCTGAATCGAAAAAGCCATAAAATTGTCAGCCCGATTCCAGATCCAGCATAAAGCAAACCGGCGAGCATCATTGAATCCGATTCGCGCAGGAACAGTTTCGCGAATGGAGTACTCGCTCCGAAGAGGAGTGCGGCCCCCAGCGCATAGAGCGGACCAAGGTGCAGGCGTTCTTTCAATTCTGGTTTCAAAGCCCGTCCCGATGAACGTCACTCCTAAACTTATCCATTTGGTTCTTACGCACTATCCAACCACTACAGTCAATCTGCGGCACCACCCATCCGTGGAAGTCGGAACTATCACCCAACACAAAAACGGAGGTCATGTTCGGGTTTCCCCCAGTTGTCGTGCCTCTGTCATTGCTTCAAAATCGTAAAAATAGAATAAAGGATTTATGCTGGAAACACTCGCAATTATTCTCCTGGTCGCATGGCTCCTCGGTTTGGTGTCATCTTATACGCTGGGCGGTTTTATTCATATCCTGCTGGTTGTCGCGATCGTCCTGATTTTGGTGCGTCTCATCCAGGGGAAAAAAGTTGTTTAAGTCTGAGATGAACGGGAGGGCCCGGGAATACTTTACGCTTCCGGTCCCATTCATCGCCGGATTTCAGGCCGAGTTGGCAAGACTGCGAAGCGAAGCCCGACTCAAGGAGGTACGGCGCGCCGAACAGGCCGAGAAATCACCGGTCCAATGCCCGCCCGTAGTTTCGGGACAAACCGATTGAAAACCAGTCGTGGTGATTCGTGTTGTGGGAAATTCGACCGCTGAAACCGCGCGAAATCATTGCAGATTTCGAAGCCGCCGCATTAAACGCGCTTCAGCAGACAGACCAGTATGTTTGGATCTACACCGAGACGCCGCGTTGGTGGTCAGAAGATGGAAAGCCGGTCAAACTCCCTTCCGAATATGCCGCGGCACTCCGGCAAGCAAGACTCCCCAAGGTCTCACCGAATTGAAAACACCGAAGGAATGAGTTAGCGAGTCGATCCGATAATTGTTCCGTCGAGAATATGGGCGAAAGGAACGAATCCGGCCCTCTGCAATGTTTGGCGTGAAGCCACATTTGCAGGATTGCATCGAGTGCACGGTACCGCCCCGAGCTCATAACAAATCCGTTTTAATTCCTGAACGAAATAGGAACCGATCCCCCGTTTTCGAAATGGTTCAACCACTTCCATGTAGATGTCGCCGTAAGGACGATTATAATGAAACAAAATGCCGCCCGTTGCGACTGCGTTGCCATCGATTTCCAAAATCCATTCGCACCCACCTTGTCGTTGTTCGATGGCAGTTCTCACTTGTTCTACTGAGGTGGAGGCGCGTAAGCGAACGCCACTCACCTGCAGAGTAGTGGTGACTCCATCTGCAAAGACTATCTTCTCGCTCACGATATCCCGCCCATAAGCGTGCAGCATTACACTCAAAAGCGGGTCGTTGGATTGCACCTCAAAATAGCTGGCATTACTCGCCGCCAAAAAAGATTCGAAAAGTCCAAATGCCTCAACCCGATGCTGCGGCAAAACATAGAATTCGAAAATAGTTGGTTTGTCTTTCCACGGACCCGCAATCGCGATCGAACCGAAGCCGACCGCCGTTCCTTCCAACAGAAGCAGGTAGGATAACGTCCATCCTTCACGACGGTGAATTGAGTCGTGGACGATCTGGCAATTCATCTCCGCTCGATGTCGCGCGCGGAAAGGGAGGATGCTTTCGTCGCACGCACGCTCGACCTCGATTTGCATGTTAGCCGTATCAGCAGATTAATCCCGGTTAGCGCGCGGATTTAACCTTCTTCGCTTCGCTGACAAACTCGGCGCTCAGGCTGCTGAGCTCACTCCAGCTTGATTTTTCCAGGAAGTCTTTGCGGATGAGAGAGGATCCAACTCCAACGGCTGCGCATCCGGCCCGCAACCAATCGCCAACATTCTTCAATTCAACTCCGCCTGTCGGGACAATTTGCAAGTGCGGTAATGGCGCACGCAATGCCTTCACATAGGCAGGCCCAAGGCCATCCGCCGGAAATAGTTTAACAAAGTCGGCGCCCGCTTCGTGAGCCGTTTGCGCTTCGGTCGCCGTGTATGCCCCAATCATCACGGGACGATCGCACGAATGGCTTGCCTTAACAATGCTCGGCCGTGTGATCGGGCTCACGACGAATTCCGCGCCCGCCGCAATCGCATCGTGCGCCACTTCGGCTGTTACAACGGTGCC
>JAQGOX010000095.1 GCA_028293365.1 Verrucomicrobiales bacterium
ACCACTCCATGGACCTTGCCCGCCAATTTGGCGGTCGCCTTTAATTCCACTTTTTCGTACTCGTTGATCCGGGTCGGTGAAGAGTGCTTCATCGTTTCGACTCTGTTGCTTCCGGCAATCGCTGCAAAATGTGGATGGTCGGAGTATGAGATCATCCGCAGTCTCGACGGAGGTGATGTCGCCCAGATCCATTACCAGCATCCTTTCTGCGCGCGCACCGGGAATCTCTTTGCCGGTGACTCCTTCGTGGAAAACAGCACCGGCACCGGATTCGTCCACATCGCGCCGGGTCATGGACTCGACGACTATAATTTAGGCCGGCAAAACAATTTGCCGATTTATTCGCCGGTCGATAACGATGGATGCCTTGCCTATACAAACGATTTGCCTGTCGAGCAGCAAATGCCCGCGGAATTGGTCGGAAAATCGATTCTGGAGAAACATGGCAAGAGCGATGCAAACGTGGCGGTTCTGCATGAACTTCGCGTGCGCAATGCCCTGGTGCATCAGGAAAATTATCACCACAGCTATCCATTCTGCTGGCGCAGCAAAACACCGGTTATTTTTCGTGCAATGGACCAATGGTTCATAAAGATCGATCACGCCGATTTCCGCAACCAGGCGCTCGAGACCATCAATAAGGTCCGCTGGATCCCGGATTGGGGCAAAAACCGTATCGAAGGCGCGGTTAAATCGCGCCCTGATTGGTGCATTTCGCGCCAACGTACCTGGGGCGTGCCCATCCCGGCTTTTTATGATGCGAGCGGCGAGGCAATCCTGGATGGCGCTATTATCCGGAACGTCGCCCGCTTGATCAGCGAGCATGGCTCGAATATCTGGTTTGAAAAAACGACGGAGGAACTTTGGCAACTGGTGAAGCCAGAGGCCTGGAGTGGCGGCATACCCGCGACAAAATCGACCGATACTTTGGATGTCTGGATTGATTCCGGCTCGTCTTCACGTGCTGTACTGATGACGCGACCAGAACTGCAACATGCCAATGGTCAATCCGGTCTGGACCAGTGGCAGGCGGATATCTATCTGGAAGGGAGCGATCAACATCGCGGCTGGTTCCAATCATCGCTGCTGCTTTCTTTAGCCGGCAATGGTGCGGCGCCATTCAAGACGGTTCTGACACACGGATTTATGGTGGACGCGGATCGGGAAAAAATCTCGAAAAGCAAACAGAGCGGTTATGAAAAACCGCAGACCGCCGAAGCCTACGTCAAAAAATATGGGGCCGACGTGGTTCGACTCTGGGTCGCATCGCAGGATTATCGCAGTGACATCGTGGTTAGCGAAGAGCGTATCAATAAAGTCGGAGAGACTTATCGACTGCTGCGGAATACGCTCCGCTACCAGCTTTCGAATCTGTATGATTTCGATCCGGCAAAGCATTCGGTTTCGGACACGGAGCTCACTGGCCTGGATCGCTGGATTCTCAGCGAATTCACGCAGCTTGAAAACGAAGTGGCATCTGCCTATGATGCCTCCGAATTCCACGTCGTGTACCAGAAAATCAGCCAATTTTCGGCGGTGCAACTTTCGGCCATCTATCATGATGGCGTGAAAGATCGTCTTTACACGGACGCGGCGAATTCCAAACGGCGGCGCGCGACACAAACTGCGCTCCATCGAATGGTCATCCGATTGAGCCAGATGCTCTCACCCATACTCGCGTTTACTGCCGACGAAGCCTGGGAATTTCTTCCCGGAGAAAAACCGGCTTCAGTGCATCTGAGCGAATGGAAACCGGTGGCCGCGCAAGATTCATCCGTGGAAAGCGAATCATGGAAGCGTTTGTTCGATATTCGCGAGCAGGTTCTCCCTCACCTGGAAAAAGCGCGTCAGGCAAAAAGCATCGGAAAGGCATTGGATGCGAAAGTCATTCTTTCGGGCGATGCCGCGGCTTCTATTTCTGGAAACGAGGAATCGTTACGCGAGCTGCTCAACGTTTCGCAATTGGAAGTGACTCCCGGCACTGGCGCGCTGGTGGTTCAGGTTCTGAAGGCCAACGGCGAAAAATGCGAACGTTGCTGGCATTGGGAAACAACCGTTGGACGCCATCCGGAGCATAAGACCATTTGCCACCGTTGCGTGGACGCGGTCGCCTCCTTTCAACCTATTGTCTAACGAACGCATCATGTCTTCGGCGAATCCAACAAGCCCGCGCACGATGACTCGCGGTGGATTTACCATTACTGTTTTTCAGACGACCGATGAACTGGCCCGAGCCGCAGCCAGTCGCGTGACTTCCGGCCTCCGCCAAAAGCAGGATCTCATGATCGTCGCCGCTACCGGAGGTTCGCCGACTCGCACCTACGAATTCCTGGCCGGGGATCAGCAAAAAGATCCGGCGTTGTTTCGTGGTCTGCGCGTGCACAAACTGGATGAATGGGGTGGGCTGGATGCCGATGATCCGGGGAGTTGTGAAGCCTATCTGCAGGAGCATTTGCTGGCCCCGTTGCAGATTGACCATGCCGCGATGCTGCCGACAAGGCAGCTAAGGCCTATAAACCGCGTCCGATCGATGTCGCAGCCAATGATGGCTGACGGCGGCCTCGCAAATCAGCTATCAGAAGCCGGCAACCGGCCTCTCGGCGTATTCTGATTTTTTGCGGTTTCGCGCTTTTGCGCTTTTTCGGTTCTGAGCATGGAAGTCTATCTCCCAGTCGCCGAGCTGTCGGTCAATTGGGCCATGATCCTCAGCATGGGGGCCGCGGTCGGCTTTCTGTCGGGCATGTTCGGCGTGGGCGGCGGCTTCCTGATGACGCCGCTTCTGGTCTTCTACGGCATCCCGCCCGGCATTGCGGTGGCGACCCAGGCAAGCCACATCACGGCCTCGTCGCTTTCGGGCGCGCTCGCCCAATGGCGCCGGCAGGGGGTGGACGCCAAGATGGGATTGATGCTGCTCGCGGGCGGTTTGGTGGGCTCGGCGGGCGGCGTCTATGTGTTCCGCA
>JAQGOX010000262.1 GCA_028293365.1 Verrucomicrobiales bacterium
CATCTAGACAAATAACTTCACAACGGCTGGTTACCAGATATACCCGGTCACCTTCAACCGTGGGCGAGGAAAGCAAACCGAGATTCTCCCAGTCGTTCACCTTCCCAGAGATCAGTTTCGGAATCACCAGTTGCCAGAGGAACTCGCCCGTCTTCTCGTCAAAAACCATGAGAATACTCCGGTCACCCTGGTGTTTCGGATCGCGCGGCGAATCATTATTAGTTCCCACGAACACTTTACCACCAGCAATCGTAGCGTTTCCGTAGCTTTGCGATCCAAGCTTGGCCACCCATTTGACGTTCTTGGTCGTCGCTATATCGACCTCTTCGCCCTTCATTTTACCCGGGTCGAAACGATCAGGCAGATTTTTTTCGGCCGAATACATGTTGCGCGTGGACCGGCCGCCCCATTGCGGCCAATCTTCAGCACGCGCCATTAGAGCGACGAGCAATGAGCAAACTAGCAGAATCCTTTTCATATGCTGAGATACGGAGGTTAATTGTTTCCGCTCGCCTGCAAAGGCGAACTGGCGGTAACACTGATATTATCGATGAAAACTCGTTGATCCTGCGGAGCGAAACCAAACAACCCCGGGCAACCATTTTGATGTCCTGTTTTATGGTTCACATCGAGGATCCACTTATCTGGCTCTGCTTCAGCCTTCTTCCAGGCTTTGGCGCGAACCGTGGTGGACCCGTCTGCGGCCGTATCGACGCGCGATTTAAGGTGATACCAGATGTTCGGCGACCACTTGAAATTAGATGGCTCGCTTCCAGCCGGAACACGCAGGCGTTCGAGATTGGAGTTTATCTCAAGTTTCTGTTCGTTACCCTTTAGCACGATTAGGTAGCGCTGGTTGATGATTCCGACATCGGACATTTTGCGCTTGTTGCCTTCGCTCATTACGTCCGCTTCAATCGTGTAATTCTTCATGTTCGGGTCGCCCATGAAAACTGTGGCCCGTTGGAAAAACTTGTTATCGATCGTTTTCGTGAGCGATTTATTTCCGTCTTTTTCACGAACTTCAAATTTGAACCGTGCTCCAATCCAGGGCAGCGGAGGATAGGCGAATGGCGTTGCCTGTTCAATTTGATTGGTCGTCATTTCGCTCAATTGAATCGATTCGAAATCCTGCTTGATCGGCAAGCCCGGAAGTACTCGCCCCCGCATGTACCCTTTAAGGTTACCGAGTGAGGCCTGAAAAGCGCCCGCTGAAGCGGTCGATGCCTGCGCGGCTACCAATTCACCTTCAGCAGTGAAGGTGGCATTCATCGAAGCCCTTACTTTCGCCGTCGGTGGAATGAAGGGAGTCCATTTGATTTGCGTGAAGTCTTTTATTTCCTCCACCGTCAATCCGTTTACATCCAGGGAACGGACCCGGAATGATACTTTATCCATCGGCTTCAAAAGGACTTCGGAAGGAATAATCTGAAGCTGTGTAGCCGGTCCAGGCTTGGGCCAGGCTTCGGCCTCCGTTTGTGGCAAGGAATCGTTATTCCCGGCCTTGCCGAAACAGTACAGATGACGCGTGGTCTGTATGTAAACTTTCCCGTTATACGCGGTAGGCGTGCCAAAGCAGCGACCGTCCAGAACAGCATGCGTTAGGATTTCTCCACCCTGATCGTTCGGGCGAATCACGTAGAAAGCGCCGTGCGCGCCTGCTTCGCCGCCACCTTCCGCCTCTTTGCTGCCCGGGTCATCCAACATCGGAACGTAGAGTTTGCCATCGGCATACATCGGTGATGAATTTCTCTCTTCGATGCCGATTTTGAGGCGGCCCAGGACCTTTCCCGTGACAGCGTCAACCGTGGATAGGTCTCCTTTTTCTGTTACCACATAAATGCGGTCTCCGACCAAAATCGGCGAGCTTGTCGAGGTAGAAAGGTCGTTGCTCCAAAGCTCGGTCTGAGATCGCTCTATCACGATCGGTCCCGCGGCGGCATTGGTTGGGTGAACATGAGGAATTTTCAGCGCAACCATTTGGCCGGGCTCATATGGAGTTCCATAAATCGAAATAATTTTATCGTTGTTGTGAACCAAAATCGTGGCGTTAATTCCAGCCTTAGCCAGGGGAATCCGCCAAATCCCATCGCCAGTCCTCGCATTCGCGCAAAAAATACTTCCATCTCCCGTTGCTGCATAAAAAACCCGCTTTCCGTCGAGCCAGCCAAGATAGGGATGCGAAAACGAATTATCGCGAGGGCGTTCTTTTGGATCGGCCGACCAAACCAAATCGCCGTTGTTCTTGTCGAACGCATAGAATCGGTCTCCTGCGGGTCCCTGCGCTCCCCAGTTGGCTGTAATGCCACGGGTTATCACGAGATCTCCATCCACAACAGGAATGGCAGTGCGGCTGTTTGGAAAGGTCAGGCGGCCGTACGATTCCATGAGCGAATGGTTCCAGAGCGCTTTTCCGTCTGCGGTAAATGCAGCTAAAATTCCCTGCGTGCCCTGAATGTATACATTCCCGGTTTCCGGATCGACGGTTGGGCTGGAAGTTGCGTAGCGAAGGTAGATGGTATCGCTAAGAAAATCGTCGTAATTATGCTGCCAGAGTTGCTTGCCCGTTTCCGCGTCGAAGCATGTTACCCCTTCCTGCAGATCCGGCCCGTCACCCAGGTAGCCAATGATATAAAGCTTCCCGTTCGCAATCACTGAGGTCGATTGGCCCGGCAGATCCGCCTTCCAGAGTGGATGCTGCGGGTCGATCTTCTCCGGCAAGCCTTTTTCAGTGGAGGTGCCATTTTGGTTGGGGCCGCGCCAGTTTAACCACCCATGCACCGGCGCAGCCTGCGCCGATAAACCAGCCAGCGTGAGGACAGCGATGAACGTCCATTTGGAAAGTTTCATATCAAATAATTTAACTTTACCCACTTGCAAACGGCGCATCGTGGAAACACCATGCGCTGTTCCGGCAGTATTCAGCACCTCGGAAAGGTTTGCAACAAATAATACCTATACGTATCATTTCCAGACTGATGTTCTCCAGTAAAAATTCATCTCACCCGACT
>JAQGOX010000274.1 GCA_028293365.1 Verrucomicrobiales bacterium
CCGGCCAGGCCTATGAGATCGCCGATAACGGAAACCGCTCCGCGGTTCATTGGGACATGGTCCTGATCCAGCGCCCCGAATGGGGCGGCGGTGAAATCTGGTTCGACGACGAATTAATCCGCCGCGACGGCCTTTTTGTCCCCAAAGATCTCACGCCACTCAATCCGGATCGACTACGGTAATTAGCACGCCGGATCCGCATTCTGTTTTGTCTGTGCGCCGGTGATGTAAAGGCTTGGGAGAAGAGATAATTTTAGGGTGGGATGCGCCCCAGTTCGTGGACGCCCAAAAAGCAAGGTTTTTCAATTGGGTAAATTCACTGAGGCAGTTCTTCCTGACGCCGGGAAATGCGCGATGGATCGACGTACCAGTTGGCTGCGAAGGTTTTTGGGTCGGCAAATTCAATGATAAGGTTGGTGCATTGACCGTCTAACGGCCAGCTTTTCGTGATGGATCCACCAGTAATGCCGGACCAGAAGGCGTCCATGAAGAACCGAATCGGAAGGCCGTTGCCAAGGTTAGTGGCCGCAGTGATGATCCATTGCGGCGGACCGTCCCCGGCCTTCCCCGCGAGGTTGATGGATCTGCCATCGAAAAAGAGATCGCTCACCTGGCTGATTTGGTTGGTAATAGCGGCCCCGCGAACGTTCTGAGCAAGCCGAACAGTGCGCTTGTCACCCGTTGTGAAGTCCGTAATGCGCACGAAAGTCGCTTCGATACTCCAGGGCCGGTTTGTCTCGAGAGTGTAAGTAAAATCGCACCAGAGCAAAGCAGGGAGGTTTTGGTTCCAATGCCTGCCCGAAGACTGGAATATGTTGCCTTCAGTGTCCTGGATGGAACAGTGTGAAATTGTCCAACCAGGACCGGGAAGTTCGAATTCACACTTCACCGGATCAATCTTTAGATTTTTGAGAATGACGGTTTCTCCGTGGACGCTATTGGTTTTCGGGAGTTGTTCTGTAAGCCAGTTTTTGGGACTCGAAGGGTAAGGGTTTTCGATTTTGAACGTGAGCCATTCACGCGCAGCTTCGTTCGTGGCCGGAGGACTAAACCGGAGGCGGATTTCACGTTCGTCTCGCGGGAAAGCAAAAAGAGGAATCGAAATCAGCAATTCATTTGGTAATGCAAGGCGGATGGAAGGAAGCGGATTTTCGATCTGTCTTCCAGTGGAGTTTTCAGCCAGAACGCGCGATCCGAAGAGCGGCGGAAGCATTCCTGAGCGGATACTCGTGCCTCGGTATAAGAGCCAAACGGTCAGAGGGGAATCCTCCCACGGAGTAATTTGTTCGGGTCTTTGCAACTGGAAGCCTCCAATTGCAACGCCTCCAGCGGGAATGCGATTTCCGAGCAGCCGTTCCAAAGGCGATCCCTTGCGAAATGGCTCGCCGCGTCGAGTCACTTCGATGAGATCGAAACTGCCGGCCCTGGAATTCATTGCCTGCGGCGGGATTAAATTGCGTCTTGAAAAGAAAACCCCACCGATGGCCACGAAGACGATCAGGAGACAAATATATACCGGCCGGCTGATGTTCAAACAGAGCGAAGTTAGCTAACCGCGGAAGATAACGACAGCCAAAAGCGGGACGCTATACTCGAGGGCTCGCTTAACAAATATTCCACGAATCTCAGGGGAGCAGGCGATTTATTATCGATAGATATCGACGAGAAACAAAAGCACTTCCGATTTGCCGGCATTTACGATTGCGTGGGGAAGATCGGCTCGATAGCTGGCAGAGTCTCCGCGTCCGAGTACTTCCGAATCTTCTCCGGACTCAAGGCGGATCTCACCTTGTTGCACGGTGATAAACTCGCGCGTTCCCTCAAAATGAGGGGCGCTGCGCAGTGCACCGCCCGGTTGCAATTGCACCTCGTAGAATTCGACATCTTTTTCAAGATTGAGCGGACTTAACGTTCGCAGGCGGCAGAACTTGTCAGACCGGTAATGATAGGCCCGGTCTCCTCTCCTGATCACGTTGATCGATGAAGCCGCAGCGGGCATCTCCAGCAGATCTCCCAGTGACATTCCGAATCCCTGGGCGATCCGCATCGTCACCGCAAGTGTCGGATTCGCCTGTTCACGCTCAATCTGGCTCAGCATCGAGCGGCTCACACCGCTTGCGCCAGCCATCGCTTCAAGCGACCAGCGTCTTTCGGTCCGCAGTTGTTTGACGCGCACACCCAGATGGCGGTTGATTGCGGATGCGGGATCAGTTGAAACCGGTTTTTTATTCCTTCGTTGAGTTTTTGAAGATTTCATTGGGAATTATGGTTTCAACAACTGGAGTCATGCCGTCCGCTATATAGGATTTTCTTCTTGCATCAAAGACATCGGCGTCTATTTTATCGGAATCGAATTCCTGCATACTGGATTCTTTCTCCCGTGTTTGCAAGCTGGTAAAGCGGATGTGACTATGAAAACAATGAAAGCTCTTGTGAAGGCCGAGGCCAAACCAGGCCTTTGGCTCAAAGAAGTCCCGGTGCCTGAAATTGGCATTAATGACGTCTTGATACGGGTGGATCGGACCGGAATCTGTGGAACCGACCTGCACATTTACAAATGGGATGCGTGGGCTCAGAAGACAATTCCAGTTCCGATGGTGGTCGGACATGAATTTGTCGGCGAGGTGGTCAAGGCCGGATCCAATGTGAGCGACTTTTTTCCGGGCGACGTTGTCAGCGCTGAGGGACATGTCGTTTGCGGTCGGTGCCGAAACTGCCTGGCCGGACGGCGGCACCTATGCAAAGACACCAAAGGAATTGGCGTCAATCGCGATGGTGCATTTGCAGAATACATTTCCGTTCCGATGACCAATGTCTGGCATCACAAACACGACATCGATCGCGACGTTGCCGCCATATTTGATCCATTCGGCAATGCGGTCCACACCGCGCTCTCCTTCGATCTATTAGGCGAGGATGTTTTAATCACCGGCGCCGGACCCATTGGCATCATGGCCGTCGCCATTGCCAAACATGCCGCCGCCCGATCTGTCGTCATCACCGATGTGAACGATTACCGCCTCGATCTCGCAAAGAAAATGGGTGCCACCGTTGCCCTGAACGTGAAAACCGGAGATCTGCGCGACGTGCAGAAGACTTTGGGTATGAAGGAAGGGTTCGATGTCGGTCTTGAAATGTCCGGCAGTCCGTCTGCCCTGCACACCATGATCGACAATATGTGTCACGGCGGCAAAATCGCGATGCTAGGCATCCCGGCGGAAGCGATTGCGATTGATTGGAACAAAGTTGTTTTCAACATGCTGACGATCAAAGGGATTTACGGACGTGAAATGTATGAAACCTGGTACAAGATGACCGTGATGCTGGAAACCGGTCTTAATATTAAGCC
>JAQGOX010000337.1 GCA_028293365.1 Verrucomicrobiales bacterium
GAGAACAGGAGTAATTTTTTGCGACTGGCACGCCCGTCGCGCCAGGCCATGAGCCAAACCCACTTGTTAAACAGCGCCGACATCAATTCCTTCTAAGTTCGAGTTACATCGCTGATCATTGAACCGCCCCTCAATCGAATGATTCGCTGCGTTCGTTCGGCGAGTTCCAGATTATGGGTGACGAGAACCAGCGTGGTGCCGGAGTGGTGGTTTAAGTTGAAAAGGGTATCGACGATTCGCGAGCTGGTTTCGTCGTCGAGATTTCCGGTAGGTTCGTCCGCGAACAGTAATTTGGGCTTGTTAATAAATGCACGCGCGACTGCGACGCGTTGCTGCTCTCCGCCAGAAAGCTGGCTCGGATAATGGTGGCCGCGATCCCGCAAGCCAACCCGCTCCAATAACTCTTCAGCGGCCGACCGAACCTGACGCCCACCGCGAAGTTCCACGGGAACCATGACGTTTTCCAGCGCTGTGAGGGTGGGCAGCAACTGGTAATTCTGAAACACAAATCCGACCAGACGATTTCGCAGAGCTGCTCTTTGGTCTTCATTCAAGGCGGCCAGGGATTCACCGTCGATTTTTACAGTGCCAGTCGTCGGTTGATCGAGGCCGGCGCAAAGTCCCAGCAATGTCGTTTTGCCGCTTCCGGATGGCCCGACGATCGAACAACTGCTTCCGGCAGCGACCGAGAATGAAATCTCCTTTAACACGGTCAACGCATGCCCAGCCGAAGGATAACTTCGGCCGAGTTGCTCGACTTCGAGTATAGGCGCTGCGTTCATCCCATTGTCTTTCCACGTTGGCGCACGCAAAGCAAATCGCAATTTTGAAAAGCGCATTCATTTCCAACGATCGGAGAGTCAAGCCAGGCCGTTTGCCGTTTGAAGAAGCTATGCTTACTTGATAACCGGGGGATCGATAATTATGAGATTTACGAATAAAGTTGTGATCGTAACTGGCGCGGCCAGTGGAATCGGTCTGGCCACGGCAAAACGGCTCGGATCCGAAGGCGCCCGGATGGTAATCGCAGATTTGGATCAGGACAAATGTGATGCCGCCGCTGCGCAGTCCAAAGACGCAGGAGCGCCTGATGCGTTCGGTATAGTATGTGACGTTTCCCAGCAAAGCGCGGTGCAGAACACGGTTGCCGAAACGCTTGCCCGATTCGGCGGGTTGGACGGAATTGTTAACAATGCCGGGCTGATGGTGTTCAAAGCCATTGACGATCAAACTCCCGAAGATTGGCTGAGAATTCTAAACGTGGACCTGATGGGAGCGGTCTATTTCACTCAACAAGCGTTTCTCCACATGCGTCAAGGTGGCGCCATCGTCAATGTTTCAAGCATTCACGCTGTGGAAACGGAAGCGCTGGTTTCCTCTTATGCCGCTGCCAAAGCCGCCTTGCTTTCCTTTACCCGCTCGACAGCCCTCGAATCGAAGCCAAAGGGTATTCGCGTCAATGCGGTTTTACCGGGAGCGATCGACACGCCCATGCTCTGGAATAATCCGAACGTAAAGAAAGGGCTCGAGCACATTGAACGGTCCGATGTTGGCAGGCCCGAGGACCTGGCTGCTGTCATCGCATTTTTGCTCTCGGACGAAGCCGTCTTTGTCCAGGGCACCTCAATATTGGTGGATGGAGGTCGATTGGACAAACTTTGATTGCCAATCATTTTGAAGGAATAGACCACGGTTTCGACATGCAGCCAGAATTAAGATATACTTGATATGGGTGACCACTTATTCAAGTATGGGTTGCCATACTATGAAGACAACCATCGTGATTGCAGATGATCTTTTCAAGCGAACACAACGCCTTGCCCGGAAGAGAAAAACCACGTTTCGGGCATTAACCGAGGCCGGTCTCCGCCTGGTGGTTGCCGGGGAGGATATGGATCGCCCAAAAAAACTGCCCCCGCTTGTCACGTTTGGTTCCGGTGGTCCAACGGAGGATTTTAAGGACTGGAAATGGGAAGAAATCCGGGATGAGATTTATAAAGGGCGAGGCGCATGATCGGAGTCGATACGAATATTTTGGTCTATGCCCATCGCTCTGATAGTGCGTTTCATCAACCTGCCAAAGAATTAATCGAAATTCTACGTTCTGGTGCAGGTTCGTGGGCGATTCCATGGCCGTGTATCCACGAATTTGTTAGCACGGTCACGCATCCAAAACTGTTCAAAATACCCACGCCACTGGAAGCAAGCTTTGCCTCCATTGATGCATGGCTGGCCGGGGGCAATCTGCACTTGATTGGGGAGAGTGAGGGCTATTTTGAGAAACTTAGAATGATTTCCGAAGCAGCGAAGTTAAAAGGTCCGCGGATCCATGATGCTCGCATCGCAGCCCTTTGTCTTCATCACGGAGTCACAGAGTTGTGGACGGCAGACCGCGATTTCGCTGCTTTTCCGCAGGTTAAAATACGGAATCCGTTGATTCGGAAATGAGTTTCAAGCGAATTAGCGCCCAATGTCTGCAATTTCCTCAAAACGCTATAGGCGTGAGCGGTCATGTCATTGATGGGCTTCGATCCCGCCGCAAATTCCCAAAGTTATTTTTTTATCCGTTACCGCACCGCGGCGGTTCGGAACGGCCGGCTTTTCGCACCGTTTCGTTCATTGGCAAAAAGTTGCCATCTTCGCAGCAATGCACAAAGCATTCGGTCACCGATTTGAGTTCCTCCCAGCGCCCTCGAATATTCTTTGCCTCTGCTTTGGAGATTTGATTGTCGGAGGCCGCGGTGGCGATGACAGCAAGGAGGTCGGCGAATTCCTGTAGAATCGAATTCGTCGCCGGGACGAGGGCGGTTGCATGTTTCCAGTTGCAATCCGGATTCTTGATGTAGAAACCTCCCGCTCGTTCGCACAACCATTGAATAATGCTTGGATCTTTGGTCGCCGCAATCAGAGCAGCCATCCGATCCAGGGGATTCGCGGCGCCGCTGCCACTTTCCTGATTGGGTTCGGCCCATTTGTAAACCAGCGAAAGTGAAAGACCCAATTGTGCAGCGATTTGCTTCGGGCTGGCTTGCTCGAAAACATGTCGTAAGACTTCGTGCGATTCCATACCTTGACGCTAGCACGTTCGATTCCCGGAAGCGACAAAGTCTTATCCCGCTTTTTCGTTGACTGAAGGCGCGGCTGATTTTCGACCTTCCATCAGGTAGAAGAGTAAGTATGCAACCCCAATGCTCGCCGGGATTAAACCAAGGCAAGCTCGAGCATCATGCCGTATCACAAAAATCACGATCGAGAGGCTGATTCCTAAAAAAAGCCAAACGAGCCCTTTCAACAAAGCACTTGCCGGCGTGCAGGTCTTGTTTCCGCTACCGGTCAAGTCGTCGAGAAACCCATCCGGGAGCGGCGGAACTGAAATGCCTTTCTCAATCGCCGCCATGCGCTCGCGATGGTGCATTTCAAATATATCCTTTCGCTTGCGATAGTCCGTGTAAATCCAGAGCAAAGGAATGCCGCAACCCAAAACAATCGCTAAAAGCGGAATCAAAAGGATGGAGAGATCTACCGTGGTTAACATCGCTAACATATTCATAATGGCTCTTTCGATTTCGCTGACGCAAAAGCGTTGCGGTTCAGTTATAACTTTCAAATTGGGAGAAATGTTTCATTTTTTGAAAATGTCTTTTTGAAAAGGTAAATGAAACAATTTGCCCCCGGTTTCAGTTACAATGGGATCAGACGTTAAAGATTTTGCAACCAGACTCGGCCAACGACCGCGATATACACGCGCTTCTTTCAGAAGGCGCGTTACGGCGAGCTTTTGAGGTGTTGCTCGACCGTTACCAAAACCGTGTTTACGGGCTGGTTTACAGCATGATACGAAACGAAACGGCTTCGGCGGATCTTTTGCAGGACGTTTTTTTGAAAATTTGGAAAGCGTTGCCCTCATTTCGCTGCGACAGCTCTTTTTCAAGTTGGATTTATACGATCGCGCGCAATACAGCGCTGACGGAGTTGAAGAGGGTCAAGCCTTCCCTTTCGTTGGACGATCCAGAAGTAAGTGAAAGTCTGGCATTTCTCCCTGAATTCCGTTTGGAACCAGATTCGGCTGGGGAGAATATGGATATTACCGCGATGCTCGACCAGTTATCGGACAAATACCGCGTTGTCGTAATGCTATTCTATTTGGAACAAAAGTCGTATGAAGAAGTTTCGGAAATGTTGGGAATTCCGATGGGCTCCGTCAAAACTATCCTGCACCGGGCGAAAAAGGAACTGTTACGAATCGGCGCTCGCAGCATTCGCAGTTTGCCGACACAAGGAACGAAATAAAATGAAGTGCGATGCAATAGAATCACTATTAATTGATTCAGTGGACGGGGAATTGCCCGCGGCTCAAATGGAACTTTTGTCCGAGCATCTGAACGATTGTCCGAACTGTCGCGAGTTTTCCGCCGATCAACATGTTCTGGATCGCCTTTTGTTCAGCGCCTTGAAGGAAGTAAAGGCCCCAGCGCATATACGCGACAGCCTGCTGCTATTCATCGATCAGGAAGCCCAAACGGATCGAGCCAACAAGTCCGCGGAGATGGCCTTGGCCGAACAAGAATATCAGCAGCGCCGTCGAAAGCTTAAACTAGCTACGATGATGCAACTCCAATACTGGATCGATTGCATATCGTGGATCGTGGGTTTGAGTGCTTTTGGTTTCGCTTTGCTTGCGATCCTGAAGTTTCCTTCGGCGTTCGGCTGGAACGTTGAGTTGCCAGGCGATCCGAGAATCTGGACCGCGACTATCGCGGCCCTCTTCTGCATCGGCGTGGCTTTGTTGGCAACTCGCATTTGTCGTCTCGGACCTTTATAGCACATGCGGTTGAGGTTTCCGTCTCGGCAGATAGGTTTCAGCGATCCTGCGATCCTGGACGGTACGGGTTGCTGGATTTGACTGGTATATCATAACGAGAAGGAGATACGAAGTTGTTCTCAATGACGTCCCTCAAGAAATTCCACGGCTTTGAATATCTTGATAGTTGCACAAGGCCAACAGATGGCGGTCGCCGCTGACGAGATAGTTTGCGTGCCCAAGGACAGCGCATTCCACTACCGGGTCATCGTCGGCATCAGCGGCAATACCTTCAAGTTTCCCAGAGTTGGAATGACCTTGGAAAATGCTCGAATTTCGTCAAATATTTCCGCCGTTCTGCCCGGAGTGAAGCCTCGTTTAAGTTGAAGTTTTTCAGTAAGTTCAGTGAGGATGGGCTCGGATGTTATCTGTTTTTAAAAGGTTCCTGCTTTAGGCAAAGACCGTTTCCGCCACATTACAAAAATGACCGGATAGATGAGCAACTCCAGAACCGCTGAAGTAATAACTCCGCCAATCATAGGTGCGGCAATGCGTTTCATTACGTCAGCGCCAGCCTGGTTAGTCGGGGACCACATGATTGGCAATAGTCCGAAAAGGATCGCGCACACTGTCATAATCTTCGGCCTTATGCGCTGAACCGCTCCCTCGATTACGGCGTATTCCAGTTCGGGCAGATTATTCATCCGGCCTGCGTGTCGATGTTTTTCCCAGGATTGGTCCAGGTATAGCAGCATGACGACACCGGTTTCGGCATCAAGACCCGCAAGGGCGATGAGCCCGACCCAGACTGCGACGGAGGTGTTGTAATCCAACAAGTACAAGGTCCAGAACGCTCCGACGAGAGAGAATGGGACCGCCAGAAAAACGATCATTGTTTTGATTGCAGAACCGGTGTTCAGGTAAATCAGGACGAAAATAATGAGCAAGGTGAAAGGAATCAGCACTGTCAGGCGCTTTTCCGCGCTGCGCATGTTCTCGAACTGTCCCGCCCACTGCATGTAATACCCTTGTGGGAATTTCACTCTTTCGCTAATTCGTTCCGTGGCTCGGGCGACATATCCGCCGATATCGCTTGTGGTTAAATCCACAAAAACGAATCCCACCAATTGACCGTTTTCGTTTCGGATGGAGGGTGGCCCGGTTTTGAATCCAATATCCGCGAGAGCCGAGATTGGCACGTGGGCGATTCTTTGATCGAGCGGATCCTGTGTCTTTCCTGATCCGCCCATCGCAGGCAAGCCTTTGGAATTTTCGGTTTGGGGAAGGGGAACCAGGACTCGCTTAAGCGCGTCTATATCTTCGCGAAAATCGCGTGCGTAACGGACGCTGATCGGGTAGCGCTCTCGACCTTCAACGGTTGTCCCGATGGTTTTTCCACCAATGGCGGTTTCAATAATATCGTTCACATCACCCACCGTAAGACCGTAGCGCGCGGCTGCCTCGCGTTTGATTGTGAAATCGAGGAAATAGCCCCCGGTCGTGCGCTCGGCAAATGCGCTGCGTGTTTCCGGAAAATCGCTGAGCGCTCTTTCAATCTGCACACCCACGTTTTCAATTTCTGCAAGATCAGCGCCAAAAACCTTGATCCCTAAAACAGAACGGAACCCGGTGGTGAGCATCTCCGTGCGAGTTTGGATCGGCATCCAAAA
>JAQGOX010000362.1 GCA_028293365.1 Verrucomicrobiales bacterium
TTTTGGAGGGAATAGAAAAGACGAAACGGAAAGGGGGCAAAAAATGAATTCAGGCGTGGCCGGATTTCTCGGCTTAGTGATGAACCTTTGAATCTTGGGCAGATGGCTCCGGCATGGCATGGTTCAAAGAGGGCAACCCAGTCGTAGTCGAGGCATTACCCAGCGTGATACTTTTGAATCGCGAAGGTTTTGTGATCGAACGGGATCTGCGGGGAGAACGGCTCAAATCTCTGGTGGAGCAGGCATTTGGATTGTAGGATTCTTTCATTACACAGCTATCGATAATGAACTGTCGCTCAATTTTATTTATTGGATTCCTGGCGTTGTCCGGGGTTGTGAGTCAATCCGCAGAAATGCCGGGGCCGGTGAACTTTGCCATCGTAGGGCTCGTACACGATCACGCCAGGGGATTTATTCCAAGTGCGCGCGGTCGGACGGATATCCAGTTGGTTGGGATCGTCGAAGCGAACCAGGCACTGGTGGCGCGGTACGCGAAGAACTACAATCTCGGCACCAATCTTTTCTTTTCCAGTTTGGACGAATTGCTCGCAAAAACCAACGTGCAGGCAGTGGCGACGTTTACGAGCACGTTCGATCACAAACGGGTTGTGGAGATGTGCGCGCCTCGCGGAATCACCGTGATGATGGAGAAGCCGCTGGCGGTGAACATGGAACACGCTCGCGCGATACAGGCCGCCGCCAAGAAAGGTAACATCCAGGTTCTGGTGAATTATGAAACCACCTGGTATCCGAGTAATACCGAAGCGTACTCGATGGTTCACGATCATCATGCGATCGGCGATATTCGCAAGGTCGTCGTGCATGATGGCCACCGGGGACCTCAAGAGATCGGATGCTCTGCTGATTTCCTCGGATGGCTTACCGATCCCGTGCAAAATGGCGGTGGGGCGCTGATGGATTTTGGGTGCTATGGCGCCGACTTGATTACCTGGTTGATGGATGGAAAAAAACCACAATCGGTATTGGCCGTGACGCAGCAGATCAAACCGGAGATTTATCCAAAGGTAGAAGACGAAGCTACCATTCTGCTTACCTATTCAACAGCGCAGGGAATTATTCAGGCGTCGTGGAATTGGGCCATCGACAGGAAGGACATGGAAATTTATGGGCAATCGGGCTACGTATTGGTGCCGCGCAAAGATTTGATCAAGATGCGTGTGGCAACCAGCGATGTTTCAGGACAGCGTTGGAAAGTATCGGAGGAAACGGAAAAATCGCCGGCGCCTCTGACGGGTTCCCTTGGCGATCCACTTTCATATCTGGCTGCGGTGGTTCAGGGAAAGGTTCAAGCGGCAGGCCTTTCATCGTTGGAACTGAACATGGTAGTCACAGAGATTCTGGATGCGGCGAAAGAATCGGCACGGACTGGGAAACGGGTCGAATTGGCGAAATCGCCAGGATTTTAAATCGAGACCTTTGGAGCCAGAGGGTGGGGGAACTATTTCTTCGTTGCTGGCCGTCAGGTGTTGTTGTTCTGCGACTGGTCGGGCTGTTTGTTTAAAATCTCAAGAACAGCTTGTTTGTCACCGGTCAACTTCCAGAGGGCTTCAACAACATGCATTCGCACGAATCCCCCGGGGGGCGAGTCGCGAACCCGGAAAAGCGCAGGGGCGAAAACGCGCCCCCCTTATGATCCATTCTTATAAGACAGATCGCAGCCCAGGAAGACGCGCCAGGGGTATCGATCCAGGTGAGATTCAACCTAAATCGCCAAACGCATTGACTTTTGTGCCTTTTCCCTCGAAACAAGGTGACAGACAAATGGTTGTTCTCGAATCGAGTAAATTGTTCAGTGGCTTGCACCCCGAGGAATGGAAATCCTTCCGCGAGGCGGTGCAGGTCAAATCATTTGCTCCGAGTGAGACGATTTTCCGGGAAGGAGATGCAGGCGACGGCATTTACCTGGTCAAAGAAGGGAGGATCGAGATTTCGGCGGTCGTACAAGGTGAACGACGACCATTATCGGAACTTGGTCCTGGTGAGTTTTTCGGCGAAATGGCAGTTCTGGACAACGAGCCGCGGTCTGCCACCGTGACCGCTCAGGGAGCCGTGACACTCTATTTTATTCCCCGCGCCGAATTGTTGCAACGCCTGGACAACTCGCCGCGGCTTGCTATCAGTCTGCTTCGAGAATTCAGTTTGCGCCTGCGCGATTTCAACAAACAGTACATTAAAGAACTTTTGCAGGCCGAACGACTGGCGCTGGTGGGGCGTTTTGCCCGATCAATCGTCCATGATTTCAAAAATCCGCTGAACGTTATCGGCCTGGCTTCAGAGTTGATGGGAATGCAGGGCGCAAGCCTGGAAATGAAGGAGAGCGCGGCGACGCGTATTCGGAAACAGGTGGATCGCCTCGGTAATATGATTAACGAATTGCTTGAGTTTACGAAGGGCAGCCAAAACTCGGTGGTACTGGCAAATGTTAATTACAAAACCTATGTCGAGGAGGTGCTGGAAGATCTCCGGTTGGAGGCGGCAGATCGTGGAGTTGAGATTCAGACGACATTTCCCGTGGAAGAAGTCGATATTTTGCTGGATTCACGGCGGCTCACCCACGTGTTTCACAATCTGATTCATAATGCGGTGGACGCAATCTCTGACGGAGGCACGATCTTCATTCGAGCGCATCGGTCTGGCAATGAAATGATCACCGAAATCGAGGATACCGGTAAAGGTTTCGCTCCGGAGATATTTGACAGGTTGTTTCAACCGTTCGCGACTTTTGGGAAAGCGCAGGGGTCGGGATTGGGGCTGTCCATCTGCAAAAAAATCGTTCAGGACCACCAGGGGTGGATCGTACCGGTAAGAGAACCGGGTCGCGGCGCGGTTTTTCGTTTTGGTTTGCCGGTAAGACCTTCTACCTGAAGCGTGCCGGATCTATATTTTTCGTGAGCCGCACCGTCGCTCTCTTGCTACACTGCATTCAATGAATCGAATTCGGCTGCTCTCAGAACAGGTTGCGAACCAAATCGCGGCTGGAGAAGTTGTCGAACGCCCCGCGAGCGTGGTCAAGGAACTCGTGGAGAACTCACTGGACGCAAGGGCGACACGAATAACAGTCGAAATTCAAAGCGGAGGTCGCAGTTTAATTCGCGTGACTGACGACGGCATTGGCATGAGTCGCGACGATGCTCTGCTTTGCCTCGAACGGCACGCCACCAGCAAAATTCAAACTGCGGCAGATCTGAGTTCCATCGCAACAATGGGATTCCGCGGCGAAGCGCTGCCCAGTATCGCCAGTGTTAGTCGAGCTACTTTGACGACCCGCGAGCGCGATAGCGATAATCCTGAAGGTTCACGAATTATCGTCAACGGCGGAAAAATCGTCGAAGTAAAAGCAGCGGGTGCTACACCCGGAACCTCCATCGAAATCCGGCAGTTATTTTTCAACGTTCCGGCGCGTCGGAAGTTTTTGCGCAGCGAGGAGACGGAGCGCGCGCATATTCAACATTATTTGACATTGGTCGCGCTGGCTCATCCGGAAATTGCATTCACCGTTTTGCAGGATGATCGAATCACGAGCCAGCTTCCGGCCATCGAGGTCCAGCACAGCCGCAAGGATCAGATCACTGCATTACGCGAACGTTTCCAGGCTGTTTATGGAACTGATTTACCCATGGTCGCGGTTGATTTTTCCACCATGATCGAAGAGGTTCCGAGCGAAGATGTGGCGGTGCGCAGCGCGGCGGAGCAGATGCGCGTTTGGGGATTGATCGGCGCTCCGGGAGTATCCCGGGGGACGCGTGAAGATCAGCACGTGTTCGTCAACCGCCGGCCGGTTGAAAACCGCGGCATCAATTTTGCCCTGAGCGAAGGTTATCATAATGCCTTGATGAAAGGCCGCTTTCCTGTCTGTTGCCTTTTCCTCGAAATCAATCCAGCGTCAGTGGACGTCAATATTCATCCCTCAAAACGAGAGGTGAAATTTCATCACGAAATGGCAATTCGCAGAATTGTGGCGCAGGCCGTTCGTGACGCTCTGGCGAAGTTCCATTCGGCTCAACTGGAAGCGGCGCGGCCATCGGCTCCAGTTGCGGTTCCCATTCCGACCATCACATCTCCAGCGGATCAGCAAAAGAAGACAGTCGCCCCCCCTTTGTTGCATCCACCGCACCCCGAACCAATAAGGAACTGGCCCAGTGCCGAAATTCCACGCGCCGCGATCGATCCAACGCCTCCGACGCAAACCATATTCCAAAATGTCGTGCCGCTCCCATTGCCCGGTTCGGTGACAAGCCCACAATCGACTCCGGCCGATATTGGTAAACCAATACCACTTTTGCACGTTCCCCTAAGGTTGCTGGGGGTTGTCGGCAAACTTTACGTGGTACTTGAATCGGATCGTGGTTTGGTGCTGATGGATCAGCACGCGGCCCATGAACGCGTATTATTTGAACAGCTCCTGACGCGGCTGGAGCAGGGGACGGTGCCTTCGCAACGGTTGTTGCTACCCGAAACCGTTGAATTGGCCAGCCGCGATGCGCAATTTCTAAAACAACAACTGACACCACTACTTCGGCTGGGTGTCGGCCTGAGCGAATTTGGGGAAAGGACCTTTCTTCTTGATGCACTACCGCCTTTCGTCAAATCCGTCGATCCCCGCGGTTATGTCTTGCAGTTGATTGATGATTTGAAAGCGACCGGCCAGGAAGTAAACTCCTGGAGGTTGGGCGAAGAAATGATCGCCAAAAAAGTTTGCCGTCACGCGGTCAAAGCGAACGACGCGCTTTCGATGCCGGAACTGGAAAAGCTGATCGCTGACCTGCGACATTGCACCATGCCCTACACCTGCCCACATGGACGGCCGACTATTATCGAGATGAATTATCGCGAGCTGGAACGGCGATTCGGGCGAGTGCAATGAGATGCTGTCAATGTTTCTGAATCGGATTTTCAATTGAGGTTTTTCTCAGGGGCGTAAGGGATTGCAAACCGGAGTGCCTGGCTACATCGTAATGAGACATGCCAATCCAGACAGATCTTTCAGCAAAGGCTCGAGCGGTAATGATCGAGTTGGGTTTCGAGCCGGATTTTTCACATGGCGTCGAACAGCAATTGGCGGCATTCACTTCAGCGCCATCAAAAAAAGCTTCGACTGAAATCGCCGACCTGCGTGCGTTGCTTTGGTCGTCTATCGATAATGACGATTCGCGCGATCTCGATCAGGTCGAATTTGCCGAGCGATTGCCGGACGGTGGAATTCGTCTGTTCGTTGCCATTGCCGATGTCGATTCGAAAGTCCTCGTTGGCTCGGCGGTGGATGATCACGCAAAAGCCAATACAACTTCAGTTTATACCGGTATCGCGACTTTCCCGATGCTTCCCGAAATCCTCTCCACGGACCTTACATCTCTCAACGAAGGAAAGGAACGCCTGGCGATTGTTACAGAAATGGTTGTATCCATTGATGGGGAGATTCATTTTGTCGGGATCAAGCAGGCGCTAGTGGTGAACCAGGCCAGGCTGACTTACGAAGAAGTCGGCGATTGGCTTGAGCATCGTGCGGAACGGCCGTTCTGCTGCCAGAGGGTTCAAGGGCTGGAACGTCAATTGGAACTACAATTTGAAGCCGCAAATCGTCTCGCAAAGTTCCGTAAAGCGGCCGGCGCGCTCACGTTCTCGACGATTGAACCTAAAATCATCAAACGCGACGGGAAAATCGTTGATCTGGCAATCGCACGCCATAATGCGGCACGCGATATCATCGAGAGCTTTATGCTCGCCACCAATATTTCCCTCGCAAACTTTCTCAAGCAGCGAAACAGCCCTTTCATCGAACGAGTGGTTCGTGAACCGAAGCGATGGGATCGAATTTGCGAAATCGCTGCAGGATTCGGGGCGACGTTGCCCACGCTCCCGAATCCAAAAGCGTTGTCGGAATTTCTTTCCGCGCGCCAGGCCGCCGATCCACTGCATTATCCCGATTTGTCGTTGACCATCGTTAAACTTCTCGGGCCGGGAGAATACGCCCTTGAAAAGGCCGGTGAAAATGAGCAGGGCCATTTTGGACTCGCAGTGAACGATTATACGCATTCGACCGCCCCGAATCGCCGTTTCGCCGATTTGGTGATCCAAAGGTTGGTGAAAGCTTTGCTGGTTTCAGCTCCCGCTCCCTACGGCGAAAGTGATCTCGGTCAGATCGCCGATCATTGCACGGAGCGCGAGAATGCGGCCCGAAAAGTAGAACGGCAAATGCGCAAAATCATCGCAGCCTCGTCACTCGCACAGCGCATCGGTGAGCGCTTTGAAGGAGTTATTACAGGGTCGAACGAAAAAGGTGTTTATGTCCGTCTTCTCACGTGGCCAGCGGAAGGCCGTGTGACCCGCGGCGAGCAAGGAGTGGACGTGGGAGATAAAGTTCAGGTAAAACTCATTCGCGTTGATATCGATAAAGGTTTTATCGACTTCGAAAGAATCTC
>JAQGOX010000357.1 GCA_028293365.1 Verrucomicrobiales bacterium
TCAGATAGCCTGCGGCCTTTGCCAGAGTCTCCTCGTATTCGGCTTCGGGAATGGAATCAGCGACAATTCCCGCACCGACATTGAAGTGTGTTTCCCCCCGCTGGCAAATCGCCGTTCGAATAATAATACTGAGCTGGCTCTCGCGATTGAAACCGATATAACCGAGCGCGCCTGTGTATGGGCCGCGTCGCGCTGGTTCCAATTCATCGATAATTTCCATCGCACGAAACTTGGGAGCCCCGGTAATACTTCCTCCGGGAAAACAACTTGCGAATGCTTGAAAATGCGTGATTTGCGGGGCCAGGTTTCCTTCCACGGTCGAGACCAAATGCTGGACCTGGGGATAACGTTCCAGTTTAAGCAGCTCGGGAACCGTGACTGTGCCGTAGCTGCAAACTCTTCCTAGATCGTTGCGAAGCAGGTCTGTAATCATTACCAATTCAGAAATTTCCTTCGGGCTGGTTTGCAGATCATAAGTGAATTGTGCATCCCGCGTCGCGTCGGCCGATCGTGGCCGGGTGCCTTTGATTGGGCGCGTGCGAATGTGCGAGCCGCTCATGCGCAGAAACGATTCTGGAGAACTGCTGGCCAGTTCAAAGTCGCCACAATGGAGATAGGCTCCAAAAGGCGAAGGGGACACATCCTGTAACCGCAAAAATAAATTCCAGCCATCCATCGAGTGTCGTGTGGTAATGCGGTGCGACAGGTTCACTTGATAGATATCGCCAGCACGAATGTAGTCCTGCGCTTTGCGAACCGATGCAATAAATTGTTCCCGTGAGATATTTGACGAAATCGTCCCAGCCTCAAAACTATCAGCATATCCAGGCAGATCGACCGGCTCTTCTGCTAATAGGTTGAACCAAAAGCGGGTCTGTTTCGCTGCGTTTTCTTCACTGCGTGAGCCATCTGAAAGAAGACCTGTCGAAATTACCGAGCAGGTTTTCTGATGGTGATCAAATACGACCAGACTGTCATAAAAACCTACGTGGCAATCGGGCAGTTCCAGATCGTCCACCGCTCGGCTCGATAACTTGGGTTCCACGAAATTTTTGAGATCGTAACCCCAAAACCCGAAGCATCCTCCAAGTGGGAAAGGGAGGTCCGTTTCATCAAGGAGTTCGTAACGCTCCATAAATCGATCCAGTAAATGCCACGGATTGCCGAATTGAAGTTGTGACTCTTCCGCGGTTCGAACTTCGCAACGAGACCCCGATGAGCGGAACGTCAAAAAGGGTTGGCAGCTAACGAACGAATAGCGTGATGAACTTTGATCAAAGAGACTGGTGCGCAACAAAACGACGCCAGCATATTCGCCAATGCGTCGTACGAGCGTTTCGGGCGAATGTTGAGTCGCCACGGTTTGGATCACCCCAGACATCGATTCCGTAGGCTGCTACGCAGCGATCGATCGCAAAATCTTTTCCGAACTCTTTGATTCTTTAATCGGACTGACCAACGCGAGAGAAAGGCGTTCGGGTATGCAAAGCCGTTCCGCAAGATTTCGGATCTGTGCCGGTGTCACTTCGAATAACTTATCTTTCACCTCTTCAGGTGAAATTACTTTGCCAAATCCCAGGAGGTTTTCACCGAGATACATCATCTGATTCTCGGTGTTTTCCAGGCTCATCTCCATCTGGCCAATGACATAATCTCGAGCGCGTCGCAATTCGGCCAGAGGCGGTTTGGTCTCGCAGAGTCTCCTGAGTTCCTGAATGATCAGTTTGAGGGCTCGCGGCAGTTTTTCTGTCTCGACTCCCGCGCCGATGGTCAGATCTCCCGTGTCGTCGAAAAAAGAAATGGAGCTCGCGATGGAATAGGCGAGGCCATGATCTTCGCGGACCACTTGAAAAAGCCGCGAGCTCATATTCTCTCCCAGCATCGTGCTGAGCAGCCGCAGTGCATAACGTTGCGGATCGTGCCGGGAAAACGTGCGAACACCGAGAACCATTTGGGTCTGCTCGGTCTTTTTTGTAAACAATCGAACGCGTGGGCTCTCCTGATCATTGTGAGCCGGAGCAAAACGCGGCTTTCGACCTAAATCGAGTTTTTTGGCCAGAGGAGCAATGAGATTGACCGTGTCCCGATGGCTGACGCTTCCCGCTACGCAAATCAAGGTGGTTGACCCAACGTAGTTTTGCTTTAGGTACTCGAAAAGGTGTTTGCGAGACATGCCGTCCAGCGTCTCCACCGTACCGGTGAGCGAACGTCCCAACGGTTGATTCGGCCACATTAATTCGTTCAATAATTCGTGAACGTGGTGCTGAGGCTGGTCCAAATACATGGCCAATTCCTCTTTGATGACGTTCCGTTCTTTTTCGATTTCGGTCGCATCGAAAACGGAGTTTAAAAACATATCGCTCAAGACCATCCAAAGTTCCGGGAGCCGCGCGGCACAAGCCTTTGCGTAAAAGCAGGTGTTTTCCTCGCTCGTGAAGGCATTCAAATAACCGCCGACACCTTCAACGGACTCAGAGATTTGCTGGGCGTTCCGCTTGCGAGTCCCTTTAAAGAGCATGTGCTCAATGAAATGAGAAATTCCGGAAACTTCCGCGGGCTCGAAGCGCCCCCCAACCCCCACCCAAACGCCCAGACTGACACTGGACATATGAGGCATCGAGGCCGTAGCGACCGTCACACCGTTTGAAAGCTGACTTAACTCGTACATTGCGCCAAAGGTTTTGAGCGCGTCCATGCCGATCCGCGCGTTAGCGTTAACATGAATCCCTTCGCCTATTTTACAAAGAAAAGAATACATAAATAAATTTTGATTCGTAAACGCTTTAAATCAAAGAATTTGCGTGGATTTAACCTCTCGTTCGAAGCCCTTTTTTGGGGCGGAACAGAACAGATCACCCTTTCTGTTGTCTATAGACGTTGTGCCCCGTATTTATGCCCTTTTGACACTATTTTATTGTTCATTGGCATTCCATTCAGATGCTCAGTCGATTTCTGCTCAGGCAAGTCATACAATGACGAATTCGTTGCGGGTCACGGGCAACCGATTCGCAACAAATCTGATTCGCACAAATGCGCGACCCCTCTACGCCTGCATCCCTGCGCCGGGGGGCGGAAGTTGGGGGGATCAGGATCAAACCGACCCGGAGGATGCTTTCAATCGGGTCTTTCGAAGCGGAATTGCCGGCCAGTTGGTTAGTTACCTCGTTTCATTGCCCGAGAATTACGAAACTTCGCCTCAAATGCGTTATCCGGTCATTTATTATCTCCATGGAATGGGCAGCAATCATCGATCAGCGCTGCAATTTATCCATCGCATTCGCTCGGCCGTGAGAGACGGAAGAATGAGGGCAACGATCGTGGTGGGTGTCAATGGATTGCCCAATAGCTGGTTTTGTGATTCAGCCGACGGCCGATGGCCTTCCGAGAGTGTGATTATCCGCGAATTGATTCCATTCATCGACCACAGTTATCGGACGATCCCGTTTCGTTCGGGCCGGGCGCTGGAAGGATTTTCCATGGGAGGGTTCGGAGTGATTCATCTCGGCTTTAAATACCCGGAAATGTTCGGCGCCCTATCGAGTTTGGGCGGGCCGTTGCTCGATTCAGAATTTGTTGCTACGAATCCCCACGAATCGACCAGGCAGATATTTAATGAAGTATTTGGACGCAATCGTGATTTATGCCGGGCGAATTGTCCGATGAACCTTTTATTGCAAAATGCCGCACGCGTGCGAAATGGCACGGCTGTTCGGATTTGGATTGGAGAAGAGGACCAAAACCTCGATAGCAACAAGGCGTTTCGAGATAGAATGAAACAATTTCAAGTGCCCTGTTTTTTTGCAAGTTTCCCCGGGGTGGGGCATAACCCAAATCCCATGTATGAAGAGCGTGGCGATGAAGCGTTTGAATTCTATGAAAAAGCGTTCGCCGCATCAGATCCTTATCTGAAGGCTTTGATGGCGAGGACGGCCGCAGTCGCGGCTCCGAAATAGTTGGCGGATCGAGGGAAGATTTTGCTGCTATTCCCGAACCAAACTCTCGGACAGCGCAATCAATTCCGATTCGCTTCCATGCGGTTGCCAAACCACTTGATTGTCGGGGAGCAGCCGTAGAATTCAGCGGCGCAGGGTTTTAGTGAAAAAACAAGCATTTGAAGTTCAAATCACATAATCCAGCGGATTAGCCACCTGACCTTCCAGCATTCTGGCGCGGTCGCAAAGTTGCGCGACTGTGACTTGCTCGAGCACTTTCACTATGGCCTCGCGAACATCTTTCATCACGCTTCGGATGCCGCATTTGGCTTCATCCGGGCAGGTGCATTTCTCGTAAAACTTCTCACTAACACAACTGACCGGGGCGAGAGGGCCTTCAATCAGGCGGATAACCTCTGCAAGCGTGATTTTTTCCGGGGCTGATTTTAACCTGTAACCGCCTGCGATACCCCGCCTGCTTTCAAGGATACCGGCCACTTTTAGCTCATTCAGAATCTGCTCAAGAAACCGTTTGGGAATGTTTTGCTCATCTGAAATCGTCTGGATTCTCACAACTTCTTTATCTGTGTTCATGCCCAACACAAGCAAAGCCCGAAGCGCATATTCCCCGCGCAGTGAGAGTTTCATTTCGCTTCAACTGTACAATCTACACTGAAAGGGTCAAGTTTCGAGGAGTGCGGATCACTTATTGTTAAAATTCGCCGAAAAAATAAGAAAAAACCTGTTGACCGAAATCGTTTTTGCTATACTCTATCAAAACAGTAGAGTTAATTATGAATATGAAAACGAGTTTGATATTTGCGGCAGTGGTAAGTTCGATCTCTTCGATAGCGATGGCGGATGACACGTCCCGGATAGCGGACCTCGAAAAGCGATTGCAGGATCTTGACCAGAAATATCGGATATTGGAGCGACGGGTAGAACTGGATCAGGAAAATGCAGTGGAAAAATCGAAGTCGGCGCCGGTGGTATCAATAGGCGCGAATGGGGTTAATTTTCGGTCGGCAGATACGAATTTTTTCCTCAAGGTGAAAGGCCTCCTCCAGTTCGATTCGCACACTTACATCGGTGATAACGGCATAAAAAACAACGACTCGTTCTTATTGCGCCGCGTGCGCCCGATCATTCTTGAAGGAACGATTTTTCGGGACTTCGATTTTGGCTTTGTGCCTGAATTTGGAGGCTCTGGAACAGCGATTACACCGACCATTTTGGATGCTTACCTCAACTACCGATATTCGCCCGAACTACAACTGCAGGTTGGCAAGTTCAAGAATCCAATCAGTCTGGAACAATTACAGTCGGATTCCGCGGCCTTTTGGATCGAGCGCAGTCTTCCCGCTTATTTAGCCCCCAATCGCGATCTGGGAGTTGAGCTGCATGGTGATATTTTTGATAGCCTTTTAAGTTACCAACTCGGAATCTTCAATGGCTCGGTTGACAACGGGGGAAGCACCTCGAATAAAGATTTCGACGACGAAAAGGAATTTAACGGACGCGTTTTTGTTCATCCCTTTGTAAAAACCTCCATCGAGCCGCTCCAGGGTCTCGGATTGGGTGTTGGTTCAAGTTATGGTCGCGAGTCAGGCACTGGTTCGGTGGCGAGCGGGTACACCACTGAGGCTGGACAAACGTTTTTCTCCTACAATCCAAAGGCGATTGCAGGAACGACACCGGTGGTTGCGGCCGACGGTTTGCACTGGCGACTGGCACCGCAGGGCTATTACTACTGGGGACCGTTTGGGCTCCTGGGAGAATATGTGATTTCAAGCCAGCATTTGAGCCTGGCGGGCCCCACGGCCGCGACATCGGGGTCCAGGGCGTTTAAAAACAAAGCATGGCAGGTATCGGGTTCCTATGTTCTCACCGGCGAGAATGCCGGCTTTAAAGGGGTAACCCCGAAAAATCGTTTTAGTTTGTCCGACCATCACTGGGGTGCTTTTGAAGCGGTGGGCCGTTACTCCAGTTTCGATGTGGATGACAACGTTTTCAATCCGACTCTGCCATTTGCCAACGCCGCAAGCTCAGCTACAGGTGCGAGAGCCTGGACACTCGGTCTCAACTGGTATCTGAACCAGAACGTTCGAGCCTCCGTTGATTTTACCCATACTGACTTCAAAGGTGGAACCAGCCAGCTTCTTCAGAAGAACGAGAATGCTGTGCTGACTCGGGTCCAACTTTCATATTAACCAGTTCATCACCGAAACACGATGAGAAGCTTGCTCGACCAGATAACTGTTCCGGCGCAAACTGTTTCGGTGAACCGCCAGCGGGGACAAGCTATACTGACGCCATTACAGGAATTGGCTTCGGTTTCCGGCCGTTTTCTGCACTCTCCCATTGCGCATTCATCGGGGCGATCATTAGAGCGATTCGTTTTTGTGGGGCAGCCGGGAGGCGGCGATCCCATCAATATCGGTATTTTCGCTGGCATTCACGGAGATGAACCCGCTGGATCTCACGCACTGGTTCGGTTCGCGGAAGTGCTGCACGCGAATCCGGAACTGGCGACCGGGTACAAAGTATTTTTTTATCCTATCTGCAACCCATTTGGGTTCGAACACGGCACGCGGATTTCCCAGAGTGGCAAGGATTTGAATCGCGAATTCTGGAAAGGTTCGGCCGAGCCGGAAGTTCAGGTCCTGGAGAATGAAATTCACAGCCAAAAATTTAAAGGGCTGATTTCACTCCATTCGGATGATACCAGCGACGGACTTTACGGTTTTGTGCGCGGAGCCGTTCTAACCAAGTCACTCCTGGATCCCGCATTGGCCGCCGCAGAGCAGTTTTTACCCCGCAACCTGCAAAATACCATTGACGGATTCGCTGCTCACAACGGTATAATTTCCGAATGTTACGACGGAATTTTGACATCTCCGTCGCGCCTGGAGAACAGTCCTTTTGAAATTATTCTTGAAACACCGCAACACGCGCCGCTGCAACGGCAGGTCGAAGCCATGATCGCCGCGCTAAAATCCATATTGGCTGAATATCAAAGATTCCTCGCGTTTGCGGCGGACATTTGATTGGCTCAGGGCCGATCGCCGTTTTTGATGTCCAAACAAAAATTTAATCCGCTGCCCGGATTCCGCCTCACCGTCGGATTTTCCGTGCTTTATCTGAGCCTGCTGGTTCTGATTCCGCTCGGGGCATTGGCGTTGCGCGCATCGTCGCTAACCTGGGCGGAATTTTGGAAATATACGACCACTCCGAGGGCGATTGCGGCCTACAAGCTTACGTTTGGAGCTTCGTTTGTTGCTGCTTCGATCAATGCCTTATTTGGAACGCTCCTCGCCTGGGTGCTGGTGCGCTATTGGTTTCCCTGCAAACGTCTGGTTGATGCACTCGTCGATATTCCATTTGCGTTGCCCACGGCTGTGGCGGGCTTGACCCTCTCGAGTTTATTTGCTCCGAACGGGTGGCTGGGGAAATTCCTCGTTCCTTTGGGTATCCATGGAGCTTATAGCAAGTTCGGAGTGGTCATTGCTCTGACTTTTGTGAGTTTGCCATTTGTAGTCCGCACCCTCCAACCAGTGATCGAGGGCCTTGAATTGGAAATCGAAGAAGCGGCCGCGACACTGGGCGCAAGCCGCTTTCGAACCTTTACCCGGATCGTTTTTCCGACGCTTTTCCCCACGATCGTGACCGGTTTCGCCATGGCATTCGCCCGGGCGATCGGAGAATATGGATCGGTTATTTTTATTTCGACCAACAAAATCGGCGATGGCGAGATCGCACCATCGGTTATCTTCAGCTATCTGGAAAACTACCAGTATGGAGCTGCCATGGCTGTGGCGGTGGTTTTGCTGGTTGCCTCTTTTCTCCTGTTAGCCGTCATTAACCTGCTGGAACGTTGGGCCAGCCATTACCAGACATAGTATGGCTGCACAAACTGTCAAAAGATCCGCACTCCGAAAATCGCACCGGGGTAGTGAAGAATCCAAAGTTACCCGCGTGGTTCTTACGGTTGTCGCGCTTCTATTCGCAGGCCTCTTTCTGTTGTTGCCTTTAGTTAACGTTTTTTACCAGGCTTTTTCAGGCGGCGTCCGTTGGTACTTCGAATCCATTCGCGATCCCGACACTCTCTCCGCAATCAAATTGACGCTGACGATCGCGGCAATTTCGGTGCCGCTGAATTTGGTTTTCGGTTTGGCGGCTTCGTGGGCTATTGCAAAGTTTGAATTTCGCGGAAAATCCTTGCTTCTGACGCTGATCGACCTGCCTTTCGCGGTTTCTCCCGTAGTCGCAGGGCTTATTTTCGTCGTTTTGTTTGGTCGTAGTGGCTATTTCGGAGAATGGCTCGATTCCCATGACATTAAAATCATCTTTGCGGTGCCGGGAATGGTGCTCGCCACGACATTCGTGACCTTCCCATTTGTGGCTCGTGAATTGATTCCTGTCATGCAAGCCACCGGCAGCGAGCAGGAACAAGCAGCACTGACTCTCGGAGCTTCAGGATGGAAAACGTTTTGGCATGTCACCCTTCCATCGGTTAAATGGGGCCTGATTTATGGTGTGATTTTATGCAATGCCCGCGCCATGGGCGAATTCGGAGCCGTATCGGTTGTGTCAGGACATATCACGGGTATGACTGATACGCTGCCCTTGCGGGTGGAAAAACTTCACAACGGCGGTTCGATGGGGGCGGCGTCTTCAGCCTTCGCTGTGGCAAGCTTGCTGGCGCTCCTTGCGTTGATTACATTGGGTATCAAAACAATCCTCGAGTGGAAAACCGCGCGCGCGCATGAACAGGCTCAGCGTGCAACCGTTGACGATACGCAACTCCCGTTTACTTCATCGGACGCGCCTAAATGAGCATTCAACTTAAACAGGTCAGCAAGCAATTCGGCGAAGTTGTCGCCGTTAACAAAGTTGATTTTGCCATTCAAGAGGGTGAACTGATCGCTCTGCTCGGTCCGAGTGGCGGTGGGAAAACGACGGTCCTGCGCATGATTGCAGGCCTCGAAATGCCCACGGGCGGTGATATCTTTATTCGCGGCCAGCGCGTTAACGATCTCTCCGTGCAGCAGCGTAATATCGGGTTCGTATTTCAGAATTACGCGTTGTTCAAAAACATGACGGTGTTCAAGAACATCGCTTTCGGTCTCAAGGTTAAGAAATGGAAGAAAGCGGATATCGAGCTTCGGGTTGGTGAGCTTACCGAATTGCTCGATCTGAAAGGTCTTGAAAAACGCTATCCGCACCAACTCTCCGGCGGACAACGGCAACGTGTTGCCATTGCCCGGGCGCTTGCTCCGAAACCGAGTGTGCTCTTGCTGGATGAACCGTTTGGTGCGGTGGATGCCAAGATCCGGCAGGAACTTCGAGAATGGCTGGTCCGTCTGCACGATGATCTGAACGTGACCACCCTCTTCGTCACGCACGATCAGGAGGAAGCCATGGAGGTGGCGAACCGAATCGTGATCATTGCAAAAGGACGCCTCGAACAGATCGGCACGCCGCGAGAAGTTTACGAACAGCCTGCAAACGAGTTTGTGGCTCGTTTTATCGGCGTCATGAACATTCTCGCCATTGAGGTGCGAAATGGGGTTGGTCGGGCAGGTGAGATGGAGTTTCCGCTCGCTGGAGTTCCCGACGGTCTGGCCCGCGTTGGCTTCAGGCCTTACGCGGTGCAGGTTTCGCCGTTGCTCGACCAATATCGCTATCGCGCGGTCCTAAGGCGCACTTATTTCCTTGGTGTCATGCTTCGCCTCGAACTCGAACTTCCTTCGGGGCTGATCGTCCGTGGAAGAATGACCAAAGAAGAATATTCCGCGCTTGGACTGCGGGATGATCAACAGGTCTCCATTCAAATCCGCCAATTTCGGCTCCTTGCGCACGACCAATCGCCGTTGACTCCGGAAGTCGCCACCACCTACGAGACGCCGCCCACGATCGGCGAAAATATCTGATCTGATCCTTGTTGGTGATCCAGGAGGGTCGCGATATATTCGCCCAGGTTTTTATGATTTTTTACGATACCCACGCACATCTGGATTATCCCGATTACGCTGGCGATTTTGCAGAGATGTTGAAACGCGCCCTGGATGGAGGTATCACGAAAATGATTAGCATTGGGACTGATCTGGAGAGTAGTGCCCGGGCCATCAGTCTGGCGGATAAATATCCGCCGATTTATGCTGCGGTGGGATGGCATCCTTCCAATGCCCTCGAAGCTCCTGCCGATATTCGCAGCGAATTGCGGCGACTGGGCAAACATCCCAAAGTGGTCGCACTCGGAGAGACCGGGCTCGATTATCATCATCTCCCGAGTGAAAAACCTGAGTCATCACCCGATGACGATGCGCGTTACAAAGAAAAGCAGGCGCAGCTATTTGATCAGCATCTGGAAGTTGCCGCCGAACTCGGCCTCAATTGCGTGATCCATCAGCGCAACGCGTTGGAAGATACCCTTGCTCAAATTGAACCACATGCTGCAAAAGTGCGTGGCGTATTCCATTGTTTTGTGGACAACGCGGATACGCAGAAACGAATAGACGCGTTGGGTTCTCTAGTCAGTTTCACCGGAATATCCACTTTCAAAAATGCGCAATCCGTCCGGGATACCATCTTCGCGACGGCACTGGATCGTCTCATGTTGGAAACGGATTGCCCGTATTTGGCCCCCGTTCCCTATCGCGGTAAACGTTGCGAGCCTGCTTACGTTCGGCATATCGCTGAAACGGTGGCATCCGTTAAAAACTGTTCCCTGGAAGCACTTAGTCAGGCTACCTGCAGGACGGCCCACGAGTTCTTTCGTGGTCTCCAGTAAGTAATAAAATCCCGTCTCAAATGAAAATGCAGTTGAATTTTCCCGGCTTCCGGGTTGATTGAATACGAGCACATGAAGATACAATCGTTACACGTTGGTATGAAGGTCAAACACCCGCAATATGGAATGGGTGTGATCAAAGGGATCGCAGAACACACGGCCGATATCATTTTCGACGATGGCAAACGGATCGTGGATCCCGAAGCAGGGGAGATCGAACCTGCAGAAGCTCATGCCGATGTGACCGGCTTGGAAATGCCCCTTGGCGCTCTAATTGCGGAAATAGTGGATAAAACGATCAGCGACCTCGGTCTCGAACGCTCCGATGCTGAAATTCAGGAGCTCGGCGTTCGTTGGAACCGAGGAAAACTCGTAATGCATCCCGCCGATCCCACTCTGCAAACCAAGGAAGTTCCCATGGAAACTTTCTTTCATAAGATCGTGATGATGCGTAACAACCTGCGCACGCTTGAGCAAAAAATTAATGCCCCTCCGAATCTCACTGACGGTGAAAAAGGCGAAATGCAACAATACATTACTCGTTGCTACGGCTCGAGGACCACCTTCAACATCCTCTTCCGCGAAAAAGAGCAACCGTTCGGAGG